>LJUD01000238.1 GCA_001304035.1 bacterium SM23_31
CTGCTGATCCGCCTCCGGTGGAAAAGGAACGTTGTCCCTTCCTGCGTAAAGAACATCGCTGCACCGCTGCCGCTAGTGGTAAATTTAACCTGCGAATCATACTGTCCAAAATTCTCCGTAAACGCCAGCGGAATTTTACCGTAATTAAGGGAAATTGAATTTTTTTGAGCATAAGCAGAGACGATAAAAACATTCACTACCAGCAACACTGCAGTCATAAAAGCACATGTTTGTCTCATAAGAACAATTCCTTTAGATAATTGTCCGATAAAGAGAATAATGATGTAGTTTTATGAAGAAATCTAACTGAGAAAGCTAAATAAAGTTCAATATAAGAAATTAAAGACAAATTTTCTGTGATATTTGTTACAAAACTCAAAAATTGTTATATATATTGCAATTATAAGCGAATTTTTCTAATTATGGAATAATTTTAAAGATAATTGTAGTGAAGTAATACGGGATAGAAAAAATGATAACTCAATCGTTCCCTGATAAAAAAGAGCATGTTTCTGTTTTTAAACTGTTTTCCGGCGGTCTACATTATTAATTTTTGTCATCTAAAAGAGCTGCACACGGTGTATTCTTCTGTACGTACCTTTTTAACAACAGACAATAAAGAGCCGCAAATGTTCTGCATGATTTGCTGCCGTCTACCGCAGTTTCTTCAGGAAAACGAGCGTGTTCGCACCGTAAATCACACCAACGCACACTCTTCTTTTTTTCTGCCATTTAATCTCAATATTACCATTTACAGGTTTATTTTAAAAAAATCATCCTTCGTGAACCTATGTATCCCTTGCCGGTAGAAAGCCGATATATGTACACTCCGCTTGGAACGGGGATTTCTTTTTTGTTCTTTCCATTCCATATAAGGAAATGCATACCGGCAGGGATAAACTCATTCTTAAGTAATTGCCTTACCTGCTGCCCGAGAATATTGTAAATAGTTACGGTAACTCTGTCGTCTTCAGGCAGCATAAAATTAATTCTTGTCCATGAATTGAACGGATTCGGGTAATTTTGTTCAAGAATAAACTGCTCGGTAAGAAATCTATCAGGTTCGTCAGCTATTATATTTGTTGTTGTATCGCTCCATATCATAACTTTTGCCTGGTTATATGGTACTCCTCCGGCACTTACAAAAGAATTATAAGACCAGAATATTACATAAGAACCCCCGCCGCTCATAGTAGTGGCGAATACCTCTGATGAAGTGCCGCCAAAATACCGCGCCTGGTTAGCGGGATAGTCCTTGTCGTCCCATGTAGTGTCTACATGTATCCAGCCGTACGGCGGTAAATAAACCAGATGCCATCTGTGGAATACCGTATCTTCATAAGGCAGTTCGCCCTGGCGCACATGTCCGCCGGCTTCATATTTGGCGGGAATACCTGCAGCACGGCACATCGCCACAAAAAGATAGGTGTATTCCGAACAGGAGCCGTGACCCTGGGTAAGTATCACGGGGGCGCTGTCCCATCGTCCATCCATGTTGTAATAAATGTGCTCAATAATATAGTCGTGGATGTTTCTCACTTTCCAATATAGGTTGGTTTCGTTCCCCACAGCCTCACTCACCGCATATTGAATTACCGGATCGTATATATCGTAATTACTCCCGTCCACAGTATAATCCTGGCGAATATTTTCAGGAATATCATTGATTGTTCCCACGCTGTCCGGGAAAATATAATACCGCACACTGTATGTAGTAACGTTCGCAGACCAGTAATATGTTTTTTCCACGCCCGGAGCTATTGCCTCGATATAATACGCTGTTTCTTGATCCCAATTGTCAGTGACAAAGCTAATTGGGGCAGGATTCCAGATAATCGGTGAGTCAAGCCTTTGCCGAATGGATTCATACGGCTTGCATATCCATGTCCTCAGATTCATATCAGCCGAACCGGTGTTTTTAACGGTGACCTTGTATTGTACACTCACCTTAAAAGAATCGATAATTGCCGTATGATTTGTACCGAACACAGATATTCTGCAAATATTCCTGGAGTTATAACCGGCTACCCATACACATTCTCCGTCCCATGCTAAACCATACGAATATGCAGCCGGAGATTTTATAATCATAATGACCTTTTTCCGGGCGATATCAATTTTATACATTTCATCTACACCGCAATCGGTACACCAGAGATATTTCCCATCAAATGCCAGACCACGGTTCGCCCCACTCGGAGCTTCAATAGAATCTACAACCGCACCCGAGTTCGGATTAATTTTGTATATCTTCCGCAGCACACTGTCCACATACCAGAGATACCCGTTAAAAAACTCAAGACCTCTTGGGGTGCTTGTAACGTCGAATGAATTAAGCACTGTTCCTGTAGTATCGACCTTATAAATTTTATCGCTGTTATTATCACTACACCATAAATGCGTTCCGTCCCACGCAAGCCCTGCAGGCTGGCTGCCCGGCGAGGAAAAGGATTGTAATTCTATGCCTGTTTCGGGATCTATCCTGCAAATACGGTCACTGCTGTAGTCTATGTTCCAGAGAGACGTTCCATCCCATGTTAATCCGGTTGGACTATAGCCGGATGTTGAAAAGCTTGATTGCATTTCGCCTATTTGTCCCGAAGCTTCGGGATAATTAAATGCAACGAACAAGAACACGAAGGTTACGACAATGTAAAAATTCTTTAAATGTTTCACAGTCAGCCCAACACTTATGTATTTACACTATTATTTAAGGTAAGAATATTTCATGAAATGTACAATTTTTTTATACTTTTCATGCTGTAATCCACGATTACATCTCTGATGAGCTGTACTCCTTTTATTGGATGGCGATGATAAAAAGAATGGAAAATAAAAACGGAAAGAATTTCTTTCCGGAAAAAACAATTACTGCTTGAAGTTTTTTCCCGGAACCGGTTGGAGCCATGCCATTTTTCCGTTTGAATCGGTAATACATACGCGAACATATTTTTCGTCACCGGTAAAGGTATACCGGGGATTCAACGAGATGTCTTTTTTAAGTACATTTCCCCGGTAACCAATGAATTCAGTCGTATACTTCCCATATCTCGTCGGAGATATTACAACTTCAATTTGCGTATCAGAAACCGTATATGATTCAATCAGCACACCCATTGTTGCGTAAAAACTGCCCCGTTCAATTGCACTTAAAATAGACTCCGCGGACAGTGTGTCTGTATTGACCATGATCCATGATAAACCCGTACCCCTGCTTAAATTATGCATGTCGTCAACACCAATACCGTACATCAAAACTCCCCGTGAGAGTACTTCATCCCATGTTTCTTTGCACCCGGGCGCTCCGCCTCCGCTGAAATAATTACAGCCCGGATTAAATATTTCAAATAAGCTGCATTGAGTAACCTGACACATTTCTTCAGAGCCAAATGCCCAGCGCCAGCGTGGATGAGCTATAACCGGAATTGAACCTGCTTCCCTAATTATATCGATGTTGTTCCGGAGTGTCTCAACAACACTCTCCCCATGTTTCGGCTGTATATCCCTATGCGCGCCGATCGCAAGAACGTGAACGGGAGTACTGCGGTATGAATCCGTAACCTCTATTCCGGGGATAAGTAAGAAATCGTCCGTATCGGATGTATCAAGCTCGGCTACAGGTGTCAAATGGTTGTGGTCGGTAATGACCAGGAAATTATAGTTATTATCCATATACCATTTTACAACGGCTTGCGGCGGTGAATCGCCGTCGGAATTGGTTGTGTGAGTATGGATGTTGCCTTTGTACCACTGCTGTTGGCTCAATAATTCGGACGGTATACATAGAACCAACCCAACAAGGAGAATAAGTACGCTCCTGATAATAAAGTGCCGTAATTTCATTTCACCGGCGGGCAGAATTTTCGATGTACGCAACCACATTTTTCTCTTCCTTTCGTAAATATTTTAAGAAATATATTAAAAGCGGTAACAAATAGCAACATTAAATGATTTTCAAGCCATGCTTTTTATTTTCTAACAAACCAATCCCGTTCTTTTCTTTCGGGTGGATCAAGCGGTATGCTTTCCGGAAAGCCGAGCGGGGTGATAGTTGCGACGTAATGGTGTTCGGGGATTGGCAGCATTTTTTTTACGTCTTCCCTGTCCATCGCTGCAATCCAGCATGTGCCTAATCCGAGAAACCATGCACTCAGGATAAAATGGTAGGCAGCGATACACCCGTCCTGCACGTACCGTTTTGAAAGCCCGGGGTCGGAACAGACCGCAACAGCCATAGGCGCCATCCCGATTGGTGCGCTGTTTTCTCCCCTTCTTTTTGAAAGCCAGTCGATTGTTTCTTTGTCTCTGATAAGTTTAAAATAATAGGACTGTGAATTTCTTGATGTCGGTGCAAACCGTGAAACTTCGAATATTTGATCAAGGATTTCTTCCGGGATCTCTGTTTGTATGAAATTTCTGATGCTTCGTCTTTTCATTAAAAGGTCGTCACCGGACAGATACCTGTTGACAGGATGATCAAAGTATTGAAATTCAAGTTTCCTGCCTTCCGGATCATTCGTAAAAAAATGATAGATGCGGTATTTTTCGTCTATTGACGGCGGGGAAACAGCAGTCGCTTTGAATTTTTCATATATCCGGTCGACCTCTTCTTTATTATTATAAAAAAATGTAATAATGCCTTCTTTATCGACTTCATCCTGCTCGGAGAAGCCGAACAAAAGATTTCCTTTTTTGAAAATGATACGATCGCCCTGGTCAAGCCATACTTCGCAGCCCACCCGAATCTCATAAAAATCTTTTAAATCCATAAGATTGTTTGTACCGAAAAACACTATCCCGCTCATCTTTTACTCCTGTTTTTGTTAGAATCATTAAATGTTTTTCACCATATCGAACCCAAAAGTCACGGATTACACTATTCATCTTTTTTTATATTGGCAACTTTATTACATAACCTTCGAAAATTTTGATTTAGATGCTCGAACCCCGAAATAAAGAGGCAAGTTAAAATTTACGAAGCGGCCACTTACGCGGCAGCATGACAGGTGTGGTACTTGTAATTCCGTCCCGCTCAGCGGGGATCGGAGTCTGTTTGATTTTTTAACAGAAGTTCCGTTATTAAATTATTGTACTGCATCTAAAAAGTCAATATATTTTTATACGCGGTTTCTTTCCCATACCGTATACAATCCCTGCCGGGAGTATCTCGCTGTTTTAATTCAACCGTGCTTACTTTTCCGAACATCAGAGGGAGATGCAAAGGATCGTCCCAAGATAAAAGGATGGGAAAGTGGTTTTTTGGAGCGGTCATTTATAATTTTTCTGCGTCTCAGTATATTTGCGGTATACTCACATTTCACCCCGTATAAACTTCTCACATGTTTTAACGTCTTCCTCACTGCCGATGATGAGTGGAACGCGGTCATGGAGTGATTTGGGCTGTATATCGAGTATGCGCCGGAATCCATCCGAGGCACAGCCGCCCGCCTGCTCGACTATATATGCAAGTGGAGCCGCTTCGTAGAGGAGCCGCAGTTTCCCGCGGGGATTACGTTTATCAC
>LJUD01000239.1 GCA_001304035.1 bacterium SM23_31
ACCCACGAATGGGTTCAGTACTTTGCCGGCTACAGCGCCTGGGTGCGTAACCGAAGCGGAGATACGCGAAGCTATTGGCTGCCGAGAGGCTGGTACGTGCCGGGATTTAGCTGGATAGAAGACGACAGGCATCCCGACCTGGAAAGAGCACAAAAAGCAATTATCGATTCTATCGTTACCGCAGTAAATTCTCAGCCGGAAGTCGAGGCAATGAACAAAAGGTTTTATGACCGCTATATTAAATATAGAAAACAGGACGAAGAAACCTACACTGAGTATTTCTATAAAGGTATCCAGTTAGAGGCAGGCTTGCGAAGCAGAAGAGTATCCGGTTCGGGTATTACCGGTCCGCAAGTTACGTACTTTTCAATAACAACCGAGACAGCGGATGAAACTGCGCGCGGCGATTGGATGAAGCTGGTCTGTACTGCGGGGCTTGCCCATAACACGGTGCTGCTGAAGTATCTCAATGACGGCGTGAATGAAATCACCCACGATGCAAAAGAGTTCGATAATTACGTTACCCGAAGCGTCTACCGTAAAAAACCGGTCGTGCCAAAAAGTGATGAGAAGGAGGAAAAATAATAGAAATAGTAGGATCGAAGCATTTTAGACGATGGAAAAACACTGATTTTTCAGGCAGAGGCTGATCCGTATCTTGCGGAAAAGAATTATTCAAAAATGCTTCGCCCGCTTCTGCTCAGAAACACGTACCAAAATAAAGACAATAGAAATTGTAGAATTTATTATTGTATCCCCGAAATTTGTTTGCCGTAAATCTTCTACCAAATAAAAGTTTATGTTTTTTCAGTGCAATTTTACATTAATTATTTTATCTTAGCAAATTAGATATTTTTTGGAAGGCTCCGGAACATAATACAGAACAATATAGTATAATGAGTAGTTTAAGTAAGAAACTAAACTAATACATAATAGCGTTATACATAAGATAGCTGTGTTATATATCTTAGCGGAACGGCGTTTAAAAATATATTTACTATTTCGGAGAGTAAAATTCAGGAATATAAAAAATCATAGAGAAATGTAATACAAAGAAGCATGTATCCGTATGTTTTGATCTATGTTAGTACTTTTTGATAGAAATAATCTGTAACATATTCTCTTCATTGTTAGTCTACATATTTTCTTTGTTTTTTATTGCCTAAAGGAGGTGTAGTTTTATGGTAAAATTCACAAAAATTATGTTGTCGGTTTGGATATTATTTTTTCTATTTTCTTGCTCTAAAAAAACAACTGAGCCGGAAAATGAGAATATAGTACTTAGCGGTAATAATAAAATTTATCAAATACCCGGATGCCAATATGGAGGTTTAGGAAAAACGTCCTACCAGGATTCCAGTTTTGCATATCAATTCGACACCGTTCTTAAAGTAGATTTTCTTGTGTATTCAAATTGCTGCCCCGATTTAAACCGTTTTGAATTTTCTTGTGTAATTCAAAGCAACATTATTGAAGTTACTGTAGTAGATACCGCTGAGCATCTATGTGATTGCACTTGTCCATATATAATTCATTCCGAATTTTATTATTTGCCGTTAGACCATTATATATTTTCCTGCCTTTTTAACGATTCTTGGAACGAATCCATTGTATACATGGAAGAAGTTAACCGAAGCAAGAACCATCCTTAGAATAACCGCAAATAAAAAGACAGGTAAATAATCAGCAATGGCAAATCATTTTAAACGGAAGAAAAATCCTGATTTCTCAGGCAGAGGATGATACGTCTAAGTCAGAAAAGAATTATTCAAAAATGCTTCGCCCATACCAAATATGTACTGCGTCCCCGCAATTGATCCCACCACAAATGACACAACGTGCAGCTGCGAAAGCGGCGGCTTATAACATCCCATCCAATAAAAATTATTTTTTAATTAATAAGGTGTGAAAATAAACTTTTGAAGCGATTTTGCCGAATTTTAAACAAGGATGTTATAGTATTTCAGGCAATATGTGCCTGTTTCCCAATTAGGATTCGAGGAACAAGGACCGTTTTGTGGAAAAGATTAGCGTTATCATACCGATATATAACAGTTCCCGCTTTATTAATGACTGCCTCCGCTCCATATTTAATAGCACATACAGGAATTTCGAAGTAATTGTAGTCGATGACGGATCAACCGATGATTTATCCCGAGTACTCGGGGCTGTCGGGGAATTCAGGTCGGACATTGTGTTTTTATCGACAGAACATCAGGGGCAGGCGGCGGCGCGCAATCTCGGATTTCAAAAATCCACAGGCGAATATGCGGCATTTTTTGATGCCGATGACATTAACGGGAAAATGCGGTTTGAACTATGTGTTAAACGGCTCGAAGAAAATCCCGGAGTAGGGATGGTTTTCTGCGGGTCGACATTTATCAACGAACAGGGAGGATTTTTACCTGGCGTGAGTAAATTCCCGAATTTTGCATCCGAACAGTTTCTCGGAAGAATGTTTGAAGGGAACTGGATAAGCACAATTTCAACCACTCTTTTTCGCTCGAACGTGTTTAAAAAAACAGGTGGATTTGACGAATCGTTTCCTTTGGCTGAAGATTACGATTTATACCTGCGGACCGGTAAAATCACTCGTGTAAAATACGTCGATTTACCGCTGGTACGGTGCCGCCGACATGACAATAACCTGAGGCGGGATTGGCAGACGTGCAAAGAATACGAAATCAGGGCAATCAAAAAACACGATCCGGCTGAAATCGCATCAAAGCTGTCGATTATATTCCGGAACGAAGAAGAATTTCGCGTCACTTTCGGTAAAATTCTATATAGAATCGGACATATTCGGCAAGCCATGCAGCATTTTCACAAAGCATACAAAATAAATGCAATGAACGAAGACGTATATTTTTTTACGGGCAATTGCTATTTTGATACCGGCAATTATCAGAAAGCCGGCGAAGAATACGGGAAGTGCCTCGCAATTAATCCGAATCATGTAGGATGTTTAAACAATGTAGGAGTTTTATATTTCATTCGCGGAGAATATGAGCGTTCAATTGCCGAATTTGAAAAAGCTGCAAAATTAGGAAATAATTGTCTCGAACCACAGTATAATCTTGCGTGCATAAAGAATGATTACTCCGGTGAAAAGCTGCTTTTATCTGTTTTCGGGATGAAACAATTACAAAATGGTTTCAACCCGTGATATTTCAACGAAAAGGTCATGATGTTAAAGGTTTCTTAAAAAGATTCGGCGTAGTGTGTTCTGCTTTCGAGGAAATGTAAGTGGTATTGTATGTATCCTGTTAAAGCAAATGCTTTCGCAGAACATTGCAAATTCCTTGACAAACGACTCTGAATTCTCTATATTTGTTCAATGATTGCCAGCGTTCATAACGGAATGACTGGTTTTTTAATATATGTTTCATAAAAAGGATGAGACCAATGACGGGTTACGATGCTTTAGCAGCCTATTATGATGCTGAGTGGCGGAATCTAACACAGGATATACCGTTTTTGCTTGAAGAGGCGCGCAAGACCGGCAGTCCGGTTCTTGAGCTGGCATGCGGCACGGGACGGGTAACGCTGCCTTTAGCCAGCGAGGGCTTCGAGATATGGGGAATAGATAATTCCGCAAAAATGCTGGAGTTGTTCGAAAAAAAACTCGCACAAAGCGATCCCGATGTTAAAAATAGAATTTATATCAGCAATCAGGATATGCGTGATTTTCACTTCGAGCACAAGTTTAAACTGATAATAATTCCATTTAATTCTTTTTTGTTGTTAACCGATAGAAAAGATATGGATATATGCCTCCGTAATTGCCTGCGCCACCTTAGCGATGACGGGAGATTTATTATCGATATTTTTTCACCAAGCTTTGAAATGTGTGCAATAAAGGAGCCGAAAATACAATTCTTGCAGCATTTCTATGTCCCGGAGTTGCAAAAGGTCGTTATCCAATGGGAGTATGCAAAGCGGGATATGACAAAACAGATTATTGATGTTGATTTTTTGTACGAGGAATACGACCGGAACGGGAATGTATCCAAGAATACGCATAGTATAAAAACAAGCCTTATATTTCGATACGAAATGGAATATCTCCTAGAGAAAAACGGATTTGAAGTCCTGAATGTATACGGAAATTATGACCGGTCTCCTTTTTCTGCGGAAAGTCCGCAGATTATTGTTATTTGCGGTAAAAAGCAAAATGTCATGTAAATTAAGGTAATTTAAGTCGGGTAATAGATAATGGATGAATCTATTGAAAGAAATTTACATAAAATAGACGCCTGCATGACGGCAGAAGATTTCGCTCAGGCTGCCAGGCTTTCCCGCGAAATAATCTCCATGTCCGTCGACGAACTCGGTACGGAAATTTTTGTGCACGTCTCTGTTGTATTTAGTTTTGCTTTAATAAAATTGAATCAATTTGAAGAAGCCAAAAAGGTGCTTCAGACACTGTTGAATAACGATTTGGCTGTAATTGATTCATCATATCTATTGTTCTGTATTGCATATGCAGAAAAATCAAATGCTGAAATTGTAAATTACGGCAAAATATTTCTGGATGCTATTCCGGACCCTGAAAAGCCCCCGGCATGCATCACGACAGCAGTACAGAACGCTTCCGAGTTGATTAATAACCTTGCAACAGCGCTTTTGAATGAGAATAAACACGAAGATGCTGTTAATGTTATTAAAAAGGGGCTGCAATTCAAATCGGACTTTCCGCTGTTATATATAAATCTTGGCAATGCATACGTTTATCTGAAAAAATTTGAAGAAGCCGAATCTATATTGTTAGAAGGGCTTAAGAAATGTACTGATAGAGCAGAGATTGACAGAATACTCGGTATAATATATGCTGAGAATCATTTTTATTTAAAATCGGAGATGCACCTTGTCAGGGCGAAAGAGGAAGGCTGTAAAGAGGCATATCTCGATCTCGGCATCTTATATAAGAAACTATTAAAAATATATGACGCTGAAGAAGCAATTCTGGAATATCTGAAATTTTTCCCTGAATACCCCGATGCACTAAAGCTTCTTAATGAAGTACGCAGCCTTCCATTCTATGGAAAACCGGAACCGAAAATATCTGCGGCGATGATAGTAAAAAACGAAGAAAATATGCTTGCCGAATGCATAGAATCGTTTCGGGAAGCCGTTGATGAAATTGTCATTGTGGATACCGGATCAACTGATAAAACGGTAGAAGTTGCAAAAGAGTACCGTGTTGGGCTGTTTCATCATAAATGGAAGGACGACTTCAGCGAGGCGCGGAACTTCTCTATAAGCAAAGTTACCGGAGATTGGGTGATGACCATAGACGCTGATGAGAGGCTTGCACGGGAAGATATCCCGAAAGTCCGGGCTGCAAAATGGCAGGAGAAATACGATGCGGTCTGTTTCGCAGTTTTTTCTACACTTCCCGGTCATCTCGGCGAAGCAAATTTCGGGAAACACTATTCTCCGAGGCTGTTTAAGAAGCATCCGGACATGTACTATTATGGTATTGTTCATAATTTACTCAACGTTCCCGATAATT
>LJUD01000240.1 GCA_001304035.1 bacterium SM23_31
GTTGAATATCGCAATATGGATTTTAGTAAAGAAGCCGACGAAAAACTACTGGCGTATCTTGATTATAATGTCGTTGTTAAAGACAAAGACGTTCTGCCTGTAGATGAAGACAATGTTTCCAACCAAATACTAATAAATCCGGGAGAATCAGCACTGGAAATGTCTACTATTAATTTGTTTACCTTCGACCTTGTTCCCGAACAATATATTATTTTTGTTAATGGTAAAAACGTTCAGGGGGGGAAAGAATCCACTATGGAGAAAGAAACCGAGGTTCGGAATTATAACGTGGAAGAACTTATAACAAGCGACATTCAGTTCTCGCTGGATATTAAATCCGCCTCGGAGGGCGACAAGTTCGTAAAACATGGTTTATCGGTTATTCCATATCCTTTCCGGCGCGTAAGCAGGTCCAAGAAGATTCATATTTATTATGAAGTTTATAACTTAGCACAGCGTCCCAACGGTGAGACCTCGTATGATATAAATTACACGATTAACGTTATTGAACCGAACAACACGATGATGCAAGCGTTAAAGACACTTTTCCCCGGCAGGAAAGGCCAAGCTGAAGTTTCCTTAACAGACTCCAGAAGCGGCACAGAAAGAGACGCTGTTGAACATATTGCCTTCGACATGGAGAATTTAATGCCGGGAAAAGCACAGTTGAGAGTCGAAATATTAGACAAAGTAGGCGGTAAATCAGCAAATAGATTTATAGATTTTGTTATTTACTAAAAATTAGCCGGATATACAAATTCCTCAATGAATCGGCGTCCCGATGTCGTTGTGAAGGATCAACCTGTTTAATCGAGGGTCCTGCGCCGGAGCGATTTTGGATAAATTTATCATTAACGGCGGTAAGCCGCTTGAAGGAACTGTATACATCGGCGGCGCCAAGAACGCAGTCCTTCCTGCTATTGCTGCATCTTTACTTGCCAGCGGTATAAGTACAATTTCGAATGCTCCCCAGCTGCGGGATGTCTCAACTATGTGTCATCTTTTGCGCAGTCTTGGCGCACAGATTGTTTTTAAAGACGGTGTGCTGACCATAGACACGGCAAACGTTAATTCATTCGAAGCTCCCTATGATATTGTAAAAACCATGCGGGCTTCCGTGTATGTATTGGGACCGCTCATTGCACGATTCGGAAAAGTGCTGGTTTCGCTGCCGGGCGGGTGTGCATGGGGACCGAGACCGATCGACCTGCATTTATTCGGAATTAAAAAACTGGGAGCCGCAATAAGCCTTGACAAAGGATACATTAACGCTGCCGCAGATACGTTACATGGTGCGGAAATCGCCTTCGCCAAGTCCAGTGTCGGAGCTACCGGGAACGTATTAATGGCAGCGGTGACGGCGAAAGGAAAGACTGTTATCCGCAATGCCGCTGTCGAACCTGAGATCACTTCGCTTACGGAAAACCTTGTTAAGATGGGGGCGCATATTGAAGGGATTGGGACGTCTTCGTTGAAAATCAGTGGAGTAACCTCACTCGAACCATTGCACACAACCGTTATTCCGGACAGGATTGAAGCGGGAACTTTTATGGCAGCCGGAGCGATTGCCGGAGGCAAAATTATCTTGAAAAATGCTGAGCCGTCCCATTTGAGTGCGGTAATCGAGAAAATGCGTGCAGCAGGAATATCTGTAAAGGTGGGAGAAGAAATAATCGTCGAAAGTGATGGAAATATCCTGCCGGCAGACGTTCTAACAGACATATATCCCGGTTTCCCTACCGATCTACAGGCGCAGTGGATCGCATTGATGAGTGTGGCAAAAGGGAATACTGTCGTGGAAGACACCATATTTTTTGACAGGTTTACGCATGTTGCGGAATTGAACAGACTCGGGGCGGATATTAACGTTGAGGCAAATAAGGCTTACATCAAGGGCGTTGACGAATTGAAAGGCGCACACGTAATGTCAACCGACCTGCGGGCAAGCGCCTCCCTGATACTTGCAGGATTGCGGGCAAAAAACCAAACTGAAGTACACCGTATTTATCATATAGACCGCGGTTACGAATCCATCGAAAAAAAGCTGCAGGCTTTAGGCGCGAGTATCCGAAGAGCACCCGAATGACCGGGAAACATGCAATCTGCACTTGTAAAGAACACAGGACATTTAAAAAAACTGCGGTATCCTCAAACCTCGCTTTGCTCTAACAGGGGAATTAATAAAGATATTATAAAAATTACTCAATTAAAAACGGCAAATTATTCATTACTTGGTGATGAGGATGAATCAGGCAGTCAGGCTTCTTGAACTTTAATAGGATAGACTCTATTAACCGTTTGATAAAAATTCCGTATTTCAAATGGTTTTTGAAGAAATTCCTTAACTCCGAGCTTAGCCATTTTTAGAATACGTTCTTTTGTCAGATGAGCAGAAACAACAATGACCGGCAGGGATTCTTTTCGTTTATTTAATACAATCATTACCTGTTCGCCGTCCATTTTCGGCATATGCAAATCTAAAATTATTACATCGTATTTCTGTTTCTTGAGCATTTGCAATCCCTCTACCCCGTCCTCAGCTTCATAAACCTTAAACTGCACTTTTTCAAGAATTTTCCTGTAAAGCAATCGGGTCGATTGGTCATCCTCAACTATAAGAGCGATAGGCATTATTTTCTTACTCTGCCGGTTAATTTTTTGCTTGCAGTTTAATCTCTATTTTAAAATATACATATTTTATTGAAAATCATCAACATATAAGTTCAATTTATTAAAGAGATTTTATAAAAATTCTTATGAGGTGTTAAATAGATGAATATTCGATTGAAATTTTTGTATCGTAAAGCAATCATTATCATAAATAAAAATATTGAGCGATTAGCCGAAATATAAATATTGAGCAGTTAGCCGAAATAAAAAATATCTCATGGCTATCACATCCAATCTCGATATTAAAAATAATCCCGGATTAAATTGAGCAAGCGAGGAAACCACACGAAAAATCAGTTTTGAAGCCGGTGTATTCATAATGAAATATGATAATATGAAAGATATAAGCACAAAAAACACCGCATTTTTTGCTTTCCGCATTAAACGCACTTGCACATCATAGAAAATATCCGTATTATTTTGTTTTAACAAGTTGAACATGAAGAACATGAATGTAGTTTTAATGCTGTTTATAGTTACGGGTCTTGCCGGCGTACTTTTTTGGGGCATGTTTAGCCTTTCATCGTTAATCGAGAAAAAATCCCGTGCCTCTTTGACAGGTATGCTTTTTTTAATAGTATTTTCGATTGCATGGTTTGGAGGACTTATCACTTTCCACCCAAATGATTATATTTTAGCAGGAGCAATAATTCTGATTGCTGTTCCCGCTCTTCTGTTTTTTCTTCCGGTCGGCAAATCAAAAGCGATGAAGATTACTGCGATTACTGAAAAGGTTGATGAACGTGATACGATGTTTGCCAGGGAAGAATACCAGACCGGCACGGAAAAATACAATGCCTATTACACAATGAGACCGGGTAACAAGCAAATTGACGATAAGATCCGCAGCCTCCCTGAACTGCTGGCGCCCGGCGGGCGGTATTATGATCCTCTCAGGTCGGGATATATCGCATCGATGTTTAAATTTGAAGAACGCCATACAACACATGTTGATGGACCTGTTAATTCCGTCCGGCAGAACGTTGACCCTGCAGAAATGTCCCGGATTCTAAAAAAGTCGGCGCTTCATCTCGGCGCTGATGAGGCAGGCATTGCACGGCTGAACCCGTATTATGTATATTCGCATGTCGGCAGAGGACCGGAGACCTGGGGAACGGAAATCCGGAATACACACCCGTATGTCATTGCGTTTACGGTAGAAATGGATTATACAAGGGTTGGAAAAGCGCCGGGAATCGGGATATCGGAAGAAACGGCACTGCAGTATTTGAATGCGCAGAAAATATCGATTACGCTTGCTCAATATATACGCGACCTGGGTTATTCGGCACGTGCACATGTTTCCGGAAGCAATTATCAAATTATGCTGCCGCCAGTCGCATACGACGCAGGTCTCGGGGAATTAGGGCGTTTGGGGTATCTCATCTCGCCGCGGTTCGGTGCGCGAATTCGCCTCGGGGCGGTTACTACGGATATCCCGCTTGTACCCGGTAAACCCATCGAGTTCGGTGTTCAGGATTTCTGTGAAAAATGTAAAAAGTGTGCGGTCAACTGCCCTTCAGGAGCAATTCCGTCCGGCGGGAAAACAATGGTTCGGGGTGTGGAAAAATGGCAGCTCAACATCGAAAAGTGCTTCCCGTACTGGCGTATCATCGGAACAGACTGCGGGCTGTGCATGAAGGTATGCCCGTTTAGCCATCCGGACATTTTTATTCACAATGTGCTGAGGGCGGGAATTAAGCGTTCCTCGTTCGCACGCTCGGTTTCAGTTTACGGTGATGAACTGTTTTATGGTGAAAAAGCCAAATTCCCTGAATTCCTGGAGTAGTAATGAAGGGTATCTATTGCCTGGTTATAACGGTAAAAAAAGATAGTACAATTGAAATAGGGGCATCAGGCTCAATACATTTTGTGAAAGGAATATATGTCTATGTAGGTTCTGCTCAGAATAATATTGAAAAAAGAGTTGCACGGCATGCTTCTAAGAATAAAAAGATAAAATGGCATATAGATTATCTGCTTGCGCATTCCGATGTAAAGTTAGATAAAGTTTTCTACAAAAATGCAGGCAAAAACGAAGAATGCGAGACGGCGCGCCTGCTTTCGGAATTCGGTGAACCCGTAAAGCGTTTCGGATGCTCGGATTGCGACTGTATTTCCCATTTATTCAGGGTGCGCTCATTAAAGACTCTCAATGAACTCGAATTCAAGGAACTAATTTAAGCAGATGTAGATTTTATCAATTCATATAATATACAACATAGAACACAGAGATGAAATCTATATGAAAAGACGGGAATGCGCTGTTACATTGAGCACGGCAATAGCCTACGCCATAATATAAAATATTTCTCCCCTTCTATACACCGAAAAAGGATGGGTAAATGCCCGCCCTTATTTTGTAACCGTAGAAATATTAATAAAATCAAATTCCTACTTGATCAACAGCATCCTCTTCGTATCGCTGAATTCTCCCGCTAAGCGGGATTGCAGCCTGTAAATGTATATTCCACTTGCTGCAGTGCTCGCATCCCAGATAACGTTGTGATACCCTGATCCTAAATTAGCTCACTGTTGGTGTTATCACCAACAGTGCTATATGAATTTGTGTGTCTTTGATCCCGCTCAGTGGGATAATTATAATATTTTGCGCCAGAGGCGGATCTTTAGACAATACCCGACCCCAATTATTCAATATAAAATGTAACATTTCAAGACCTGACCACATCTTTTTTCACAAACACACAACATATAAACATTTAGAAACACCACCAGGGAGTAAAACAAAGCTTCAGGGTCGGGTCTTGTAATATCCATTTTCATGTTTCTCCTCAGTTTTTCGAATCTCTTTGCTT
>LJUD01000241.1 GCA_001304035.1 bacterium SM23_31
GCAGGACTCCCCTGGTAACAAAAAGGGCGTCGCAGTATGGAAGAATCGGCTCGATGGTTTCGCCCGGTTTTTCCAAACAACGGGTGGGACCTTGAAAATATCCATGGTCTATGGGTAAAAAGAAACAATGTCCGTCACTTTGAAAGAGCCGGCTTAACCGGTTTTTAATTCCCCAGTCCATTTTGCGTACCTCCTTGATCAACGTTATCAGGTTAGAAAATTTGTTTAGTAATCAGCTATCAGCGGTCAGCCAAAAACAAAACATAAAACGGATGGTATCCTGTATTATCAATCCCGTAGGAACCCCGAGTACTCGGGGCAGCGTTTTCGTTCCTCTCTCGCTGAGCTAAATATATAACGGATTAATGTTATTTTTCAGCTTCGGGTCTGACAATCAAATAGCCTTTGTCTATCAACCAATGATGAAATTGATAGGCTGAATACCTGCAATCCGTTTTACATATCTCTCTTATTTTTTCATATTCTTCAGAGCCCTGTTTTTGAATGTCCAGCTCCAACTGTACCGGACACTTCACGTCTTTACAGAATTCCCTCCGTTTATAATCCACATATCCCGTGATTGGCATGGTTCTTCCCGCTTACTTATTAGTCTCATAATTGTTTGTATTTATACATAACACTACTTTTGTGTCGAAAGAGTTATATGCTGGTAAAGCCGTCAACAGACGGATTGTAATAATGAGAAATAAAATTCATTCCGGTTAGTTCTCCCCAAAGCAATGGTCCGGCGAAAAACATTCATAAAGTAATAGATGTATTCCATTTTTTCAAGCGATTAATATTTTAGGATTATTTTAATTTTTGGTTATTCAAATGTAAATTTTACGAACAATGCAGGATTAGTATCTAAAATACACCGTCAATCTGGGAATGATGTCTGAGCCCGGCTTAACGCCGTTATCGGCTTTATCATACAGGACAATTTCTGCGTTGGGGATTATGCTTATGTCTTTAACGAGCCTGAGGTCCAGTCCCGCAACAATAAGATGTGAGCTTGCCCTCGGGTCAAAAGGAATATAGGGTATATCCGCTCCTTCGGGATTCGGGTCGAAATTTCGGTCATACCGTGCAAAACCCCAAACTTTTTCAACTAATTCTCCCGCACCAAAAACAGAAAATATTTGCAGAACATTATCGTCTGTGTTCGGTCCCACACGGCGTGCTTGGCGTGCAAAAATCGCACCCGTACGGTATTTTGCGCGGTTCAAGCATACTAAGCCTAACAGTGTAAATCGCCTTTTACCAAGAGGACGATCATTAATATCGATACAACCCTCGATGATATAATCGGATGCAGGATGCAGAGCAAGAGCAAGAGAAATCTTTTTCCCCTTGCCTGTTTCGGAATAGTATCCGCTGCCATTACCTGCCATGAAATGGTAACTTATTATTTCATTTGAACCGAGAACACCTTTAAAGGCTATGCCGAAGTCGCGGGATTGATTAAACCGGTGCAGGTATAACGGAGTCCTCTCTACAGGACGGTATCCCCAGAACTTTTCCGCATCAGCTCCTATCGGCGAGCGTGAGATGCCGAAAAGTATTTCGTGATTATTATGCGACCACTTTAGATATGCTTCCTTTACAAACGGAATCATTTTATCGCTCGAGGTAAAATCCCCCGCACTCCTTATATCAAGTTTCACATTGGCGGAAAATCCATTATCCAGTTTTTTGTCAAATGTCAAATAAATACGCCTGAACCAGAATGCATTTTCACCTTCAATCGAATCGTCGTGGTTTTTCAACATTACGTAGTAATCACCAAATATGAGACCCGATATGTTTACATTATCCTGCGCATATCCCGATGCCGCAAATAGCACGATAAACAAAAGCATCGCCGGTTTTTTCATGAAAGTTACCATAGTAGATTCCTTACTAATTATACGTTGATGTTACCTGCCGGTTTTTGGCAAAAATTATACTTGTCGTAATCTTGTAAAAAGTATTTTTTGATTCCTGAAATATAACTGAAATAATCCCAATCTCAAACAAAAAACCGAACAAATTAGTTTAAATCCTTGCTTGCATTGTAATATTGCATTATATTTTGCTTTCATGTTACAAATTGGATTTCTATAGACAGGCAATAGATTGACAGGCTGTATGCAAATGTTATAAATGTTTTGTAAGGAACGTTTCAACTCCTTTTTTATGGAGCCGGCAGCGGGGGAGTCAAGAGCACTGTACTATTTCCACATCCAAAGAGAAAGTAATTATTATGCGTGAGAAAATATTTAAGTGGATTGCAAGAACAACCTACAAAAGGTTTATTCCGGTATTCATCATCTGTCTTGGATTGACCGTTATTTTCGGCGTTTTGTCTTCAAAAATCCGCATAGAAACAACCTGGCGGTCGATGCTCCCCACCGGGCACGATTCGGTAAAAAACTTCGAAAAAGTGCTGGATGAATTCGGCACAGCTACACAAATCATCGTGGCAATTGACGGAGCGGATAAAGAAACCGTTGTTCGCGCTGCCCACGAATTAGCGCCGCTGCTTAAAGAAGTCCAGCTTCAAGGAAGTCTCTTTTTAGGTCTGAGCGGGATGGAAGCGCCGGATACCGAAAATTCCGGTCCGAAAGAAATAGAGTACGTTGTTAAGCGCATTGAATTCCAATATGATACTGCGTTCGTTGCGCGGCATGGTTTTATGCTCGAAAAAGCCAAAAATCTCGAAAAAGAGGCGGTTTTGTTCACCGATTATAACCTCGTTCCATACATGGAACATATCAATGACGTATTAGAAAGCCAGTACGTGCAGGATACAGATAACCTGACAAAACAGGAAAAAGAAGCAGTCCGGGGTCTGGACGGTATGTATCAATTTTTGGATGTTATGTATGATTTCGCTAAAGGTGAAATATCCGATGACACTGCAATTCAAAAAGCTGTGGATGCCATGACTATCGGCGACGGCTATTACCTGTCGACCGACAAAAAAATGCTCCTGATGTTTATAACTCCGACGATGTCCGCTGATGAAATCGAACCTACCGTAACAGGTGTAAATAACCTTGAAGCAGCAATCCGGCAGTACAATCTGCAGCATCCCGAAATACATGTCGGCATGACCGGAATGCATGTTGTGCTGCGGGATGAAATGGAATCGGGAATGGAAGATACTATAAGGAATCTATTTGTCGCGCTTGCTGTAATTCTTATCGTGTTTATTATATCATTTAGAATGCTCAGCGGTCCGCTGCTTGCTATGATAGTCCTGATTGCAGGTATTACATGGGATACGGGGCTTGCCTACATCTTTATCGGTCGTTTGAATATTCTTACGGCAACGTGTGCCGTTATACTGCTTGGATTAGGGGTCGATTATGCAATCCATATAATCTCGGCTTATACCGAATTCCGGCACAAGGGTAAATCCATAGAAGAAGCGCTGTATGAAACATTTACCAGAATCGGTGCCGGATTGGTTACCGGCGCCGTAACGACGGCGGTTGCATTTCTATCGCTCATTTTTACATCCTACCCAGCCTTCCGGGAGTTTGGCTTTGTGGTAGGTACAGGTATTCTCTGCTGCCTGCTTGCGTCGCTGTTTTTCCTTCCGTCACTGCTTGTCATCAAAGATAAGATGTGGGGAGCAATTCGCAGTGGTCATCAACTTAAACAGGTCGATCTGGAGTTTAAAATATTGGGTACAATCACCGGGAAAATTGCAGCGCACCCAAAGACTACGTTCATCTCATCCGCATTTCTAACGATTCTATTTGTTCTCTTTATTCCTTATGTGCGCATGAATAAAAATTACATGGATATGGAACCGGAAGGGCTTGAATCTGTGAGACTCCAGCGTGAAATCCCGAAGCGGTTTAATATGTCTCCCGACAATATGCTGGCGATGGTGAATTCACTTGAGGAAGCAGACCGCCTGACCGACCTTTTAAATGAACGCCCGACCGTCGGGTTTGTTGAATCGATTGCCGACTACCTGCCCGTACAGGAAAAGCAAAAAGAGCGCATTCCACATATTCAAAAAATTGCCGCCGCACAGCAAAACCTTCCCTCCTCACGTTCGATTAATAAAAATGCACTCATTGAACAGCTTGAGCGGTATAATATGAATCTTATCGAAATGTCGGATTTAGCGTTTATCGGCGGGCTGGATAAGGTCTTCGATAAAACGAATTTTTATCTCGGTCTGAATGAAGAAGGCGACCAGGTGGGCATTAACAGGGTTGTGGAATTCATTGAAACAATCGAAACTGATCCCGAAGCCGTTGCGCATTTGCAGGATTTTCAGCGTGTTTTCATCCCGATCATGGCACGGCGGGTGCAATCCATGGCAAATCCAACACCGATAACGCTTGATATGATACCCGAAAGCATCAGGGAACGGTTCGTGAGCGAAAACGGCGAGTATTTTTTAGTGAACATTTATTCAAAAAAGGACATCTGGGACGGTCTTTTTACGAGCCCGCTCCTCAGTACCGTTATTCGCGACGTACCCGGCGTAACCGGCTCCCCGGTTTTCATGAAGGCAATGATAGAAATAGCCAAGGAAGAAGGTAGATTCGCATTTATATTAACGTTTGTTGCATTCCTAATCATCCTGTTTATAGACTTTCGAAGTATAAAAATCACTCTTTTTGCTCTTTTTCCGCTGTGTATTGCGCTTGTCTGGATGGTTGGAATTATGGGATTGACCGGTTTCCCGTTTTCTATCGTCAATATTATGGGTCTGCCGCTTATTCTCGGTATCGGCATAGATGACGGCGTGCATATCATACACCGCTACCTCGTGGAAGGAAGGGACAAACTCCGCTACTCAATATCCAGCATAGGCAAGGCGATAACACTCACAACTATTACGACCATGCTTGCGTTCGGTTCGTTAATTCCATCCATATATCGCGGCTATGCGAGCCTGGGCATCCTGGTAACACTCGGCATCGGGCTGTGTTTCTTCACTTCTATTTTTGTTCTGCCGGCATTTTTGAACAGATTCGTTAAGACACGGTGAAATATTTTGACAGGATGAACAGGATGACAAGGATAAAAATTTACTTTTTATTTTGTACACGCTGCCAAAAAAGCCTGATAAGATAATGAAAAGCAGGGATTTGTTATCAAATCCTTGTTTGTGCGGCATTGATTTTATATCAACGCAATCATACCGTAGAGACGCATGGCGATGCGTCTCATTTTCATTGTACGATATGTTTGATACGAGACGCATCGCCATGCGTCTCTACAGGGATAGTGGTGTTTCGGTTCAGGGGCGTTTCTTGAAACGCCCCTGCTGTTTGCTTACCTTTTTTCAGCGGCAAAGCGTTTTGCGGCATCGTCCCAGTTGAAAATATCAAATAATGCTTTAACGAAATCGGGACGCCTGTTTTGATATTTCAGATAATAGGCGTGTTCCCATACGTCGATAACCAGCAGAGGTACGGTACCCCACTGGGTCAGGTCCTGGTGTTTTTCCGCCTGGAGAATGACGAGTTT
>LJUD01000242.1 GCA_001304035.1 bacterium SM23_31
GCATTTGGTGTGGAGTTTAGCCCTGATAAGTGTGCTCGCCCTGCCGGCATTTTCAATGCTGCTGCCAGAATGGAATCTGCCGGTTCTTCCTAAAATTACGATAATAGAACGACCGACAGACACGGCTAAAACAATTGATGATTTTTTCTCGCCCGTTTCGGGAGACGCTGCCCTGCAGGAGTTTGAAAGTCTTCCAAATATAACTGCAATGGAACAACAGACAGCAGATACTAAAACATTTGATAATCTTTTGACTATATATTCCAAGGGCGCAGCGCTCCAGGAAAATCAATTGAAATCACCTGAGACAGTTCTCCCCTCGACAGGTACTTCAGAACTTAACGAAAGTTCTACTGTTTCACAAAATAACGAAAGCAAATCTTTTAATGCCGGCTTGAATTTGTCAGCTTGGCTCGTAATTATCTGGCTGGTCGGAACGCTTTTGATATTTGTACGCATGCTTACGGGAGTAATAGGAGTTCACGTTGTTAAACGTCGTGCGCAGCCTGTTATCGATGCATCCATAGTCAATTTATCTCACCGTATTGCTAAAAATCTCGGTTTAAAACGGCGATTCAAACTGCTCAAAAGCAGCCGCACCAGAGTACCCATGACACTGGGATTTTTCAAACCGGTTGTCCTTCTGCCCGAAGACGCAGAGACATGGCCTTCCGCCCGTCAGAAAGTAGTATTACTGCACGAACTGGCACATATAAAACGCAGCGATATTGTGTACAATGTCATATCACAGGTGGTTGCGGCACTGTATTGGTTTAATCCGCTGGTCTGGTATGCCCACCACGTGCTCTATGCCGAGCGTGAACGGGCATGCGACGATTATGTTATCGTTTCCGGTATAAAATCGACCGACTATGCAAACCACTTGCTCGACATTGCGCGTTCTCTCCGCAGTGAAAAATGGATTTCATTTGCCCCGGTTACGATGGCGCGCCGGTCGCAATTGGAATGGCGCATGAGGGCTATTCTCGATCCTGAAAAATGCCGGCGGGCGCTTAAACCCGTTACCACGATTGCAGCCTGTCTTATTGTTGCTTCCTTGGTGCTGCCGTTTGCAGCTATGCAGCCGGTCGAAAAAGATGCAAAAATTACCGAAGAATCCACGTCCAAAACGGAGAAAATAAATATCCCATTAAGTAGTGTTACGGATATTGAAGAGAACTTACCCGAAGGGATTGACGCTCAACAGCAGCAGCGAAACCAATTGATTGCCAATGTGATACGTTCTTTGATAGATTCTTTGAAAAGTGAGAACACCGATGTCAAGATGGAGGCTGTTTTTATTCTCGGAAACCTCATTGGTACTTCATCTGTTTATCTTAAAGATTATTCATTACTCGATGCGTTGATTCCACTTATAAAAGATAAAGATGCAGAAGTTCGATTAGGTGCCTTGCTGTTAGTAGAAAAATTTGAAGAAAGCGAGACTGCTCTTGAGGCTCTACTGGATGCGATTCACGATGAAAATGCTAAAATTAGAGAAGGAGCGTGTGATTTTTTGGGGGATAGAATTAGAAAAATATCTCAAACGAAGACTGCCGAAATATCAACTATTGATCCAAGAATACTCAACGCTCTCAAAAACGCAATGAACGATGAAGAACCAAATATAAGAATGACCGCTTTAAAGTATTTTCGTTACCTTCCGGAAAGCGATGCATTACAACCATTAACTGCGGCGCTTAAGGATAAAGATGAACGTGTCAGAATGGACGCTGCTGAATATTTAAGCCGTTTACAGAGTCCTGAGGCAATGGATGCATTAATAACGGCAATGAGTGATTCAAGTGCTATTGTACAATTGGCTATTGTACGGGTGCTGAACGTAATAAAGAGGGGTACTACCCGTATTAGCAGCCGTACGGGAATTAACATAATAAGCGATAGCGAACTTGACGAATTAGACCTGAAAATGCTTGATATAATTATGAATGTTTTACATGATGAGAATTATAGAAATCGAAGTTTAGCTATACGAATAATATCAGACACATTCGTAACACAAAAAAGTTTCGATGCCCTGATTACGGCGGCAAAAGATGAGAATCCGCGGGTTCGAAGAGATGCCGTAACTGCACTGGGAATAATCAATGACACGAGAGTAATCCAAATATTGATTGCCGCATTAAAAGATGAGGATAGGAATGTTCGCATGGCTGCGGCAAGAGAATTGGGAAGAATTCTGGATATACGGGAAAATTTACCTGAAGAAACCATTCAGCAGCAGGAAGATATTTTAAAGGCTGTGCAAAAGGAAAAAACTGAATATATACAAAAAAGCGCAGTTGAACAAGCAGGAAACATCGAGGGATATGTAAAAGACAAAGAGACGAAACAGCCACTAGTAGGAGTAAATGTCTCATTGATTAGTATGAAAAATTATTCTTCCTTGGGAACAATTCCAATGGTAGGAGTGCATATCTCATTAAGTATTGGGAAAAGGGATTCTTCATGGAGTATGATAACAAAAACCGATAAAAACGGGTATTTTCTTATGTCAGATTTATCCGTAGATCATTATTCTGTAAACGTAAGCAGAATTGGATATAAAACATTTTCACCTAAATCAGGGGGGGTGCGAATCTTGGGAGCTAGTGGATTCGACATACATTTTCTTCAAGTCCAGCCAAATAAAACTACTCAAATAAATTTTGAAATGATACCTCAGGACAGCGTAGGAAACATCGAGGGATATGTAACCGATAAGAATACGGGTAAGCCGCTGGCAGGCGTAAACATCTTTCTCAATGACACCACATATGCCCGGAAAGACAGTATCCCGCTGAGCGGGATAACCACATTTACCTATGATGAAATTATTAATATGTCGGCATCTAACTTGAGAAGGTTGCTTGAAACACATTCAGGTATAAATGTATTAACAAATACACCGTACATAAGAAAAAATCAACCCATAGCAGTTACGGATGAAAAGGGGTATTACATAATACGGAATGTGCCGCCGGGAATTTATTCATTGATAGCTAAAAAAGAAGGGTATTTCAGTAATGTCCGTGATAGTGTCCAGGTCGAGACAGGAAAAACCACACGATTAGATTTTAATTTGACCGCGGTAGTAGAGGATATAGTGATTCAAGTATCTAAGCCGTCAGGCAAAATAGACGGGTATGTAAAAGACAAAAATACGGGGCAGCCGATTGCAGGCGTAAACATCTTTCTCAGTGACACCACATCGACACAGAAGGATAGCATCCCGCTGAGCAGGATAAAAACATTAAGCTATGAAGAAATTACCAAGATGCCGGCGTCCGACATAAGCAAGCTGCTTGCTGCACAGTCAAGTATCACAGTATTAAAGGATACATCGACTGAAAAAAGATTAGACAGAACATCAAGAGTTAACACATTAAGCTACGAAGAAATTACTAAGATGTCGGTATCCGACATAAGCAAACTGCTTGCTGCACAGTCAAGTATTACAGTATTAACTAACACGCCGGCTAAAAAAGGAGGATATGAGGCTCGTGATGTTCAGGACATACGTATGCGCGGCGGTCGAAATGAGGAGGTCGCATTAGTAATTGACGGTCAAGTTGTTAGAAATCCGGTATTCGGCGGTTTCAGTACATCTGCTGAACAGTCAGATGTCACTTCCCGTCCCATTGCAGTTACCGATGAATACGGGTATTTCGTTATTCCGAATGTGCCGCCGGGCGTCTATTCCGTGACTGCCTCGAAAACAGGTTATAAAAGCCAGACACAGGAGAATGTGCGTGTAACATCCGGTGTGATAACACAGATTCTTTTTAAATTGACAGTAATTAAAGAACCCGCTGAAAGTGTGCAGGATACCGAACAGAAACAGGAATATACGGCAACCGTTCTTTTGAGTGACAGCACTATTAAAAAATTAGACAACGTTGATTTTATTATACCTGATAGAGCCGGAATGACAACAGAAGGCATAACTATTATAGGCAAAAACATTGAAATAATTCATCCTGAGGGCGGTCCAAAAATCCATAAAATGAGTATTCTTGAATACGCTAGAACATTTTACCTTCCACGGGATGTGAATACAAATAATAAAATAGTATGCCAATAATCACTTCCAATCCCCCGAGTACTCGGGGGATTGAACGTGCCACGAATATATTTTTCCCGTAAAATTGCAATAGACCAAAGAAAATAATAAAAAATTTTTCTGATTTAAAAATAGAAAAAGTAAAAAACAAAAAAGTACTGTGGCAACGAAAGAATCATTGTTACCTACAAATCAGCAAAGTTGATCGAAGTAAAGAATCATCGTGGCACATTCAAATCAGCCATGCTGATTTGGATGTGTTTTATACCGAGTTTAATCTATCCCCAATCCCGTCAAAATAACTTTTCCAATTCAATCCGTCATAATTTAGTTTGACATTAAGAATATTCTGTAATATATTTTTATAAACGCTCTGTGGAGTACTTAAATGGGAAAAACTTCCGACAGAAACGAGGATTTTTACCGGAAACTGCGCCGTAAAATACAAGTCTGGCTGGATAAAAAGGGCGGTTCAGGGAGCAGGTGGGCAGACGTGTTGATGTCCGGTCCGGATTTGTTTTACCTTATGTGGAAGTTATCGATGCATCCGGAAGTTCCGGTGAAATCGAGGAGAATTCTTGCCGCAACGGTTGTGTATTTCATCTCACCGTTCGACCTTTTCCCGGAAGCTGTTTTCGGTCCGGTGGGATACCTGGACGACATCGCTCTAACGGCATACGTCCTGAACCGTGTAATCAACGATACCCCGCCTCAGTTGGTGAAACAGTACTGGTTAGGCGAGCGCGACGTGCTGATGGTGATCAAAAACATCCTCATAAACGCCGACAAATTCATTGGAAAAGGATTGTGGGATAGGGTGAAAAGAAGAATCGGATAATATTATGATTTTTGGAACAAGAAACTAAAAAAGTACATTCGTAAAATCTTATTGTTATAATGCAGAAACCGCCGGAATGTTACCCGCTTTAATCAAGGCGAAGGAGCAATTTATACTGATTTATTCATATAAACTAAATTCCATGATAGAATAGGATGTCATTTCGAGTATTAATCCCGCTGAGCGGGGCAGGTCCGCCTCCGGCGGAAAAGTAATTTTTCCAAAGTTTTAGCCCTAAAATAGTAGAACGGACATTCCTGTCTGTTAATAAAATTATCTTGGTGCGCAGACAAGAATGTCTACGCTGCTTCCATAAATACACACATAAGGACTTTTATGGAAGTTCACCCGGCTGTTGAATCACAAAGGCTTGATAAGTGGCTGAAAATAGTGCGCCTGTTTAAAACCCGCAGGATGGCTGCGGAGGCATGCAACAAACGCCTTGTCAAAGTCAATGATGTTACATCCAAGCCTTCTAAGAACATAGTGGTCGATGATGAAATTATTATCAGGCTGCGGGGCAGGTACCGCTCATTCAAGGTTCTGGGCATCTCTAAAC
>LJUD01000011.1 GCA_001304035.1 bacterium SM23_31
CCCTTGCCTTTATATGCAGTATTTGCGATATTGATATTAATTCCAAAAAGTTTTTCGAAAAACATGCCCAAAATAACGGATATATCGTTAATTCTGCACGGCAGCGCACTGCTGTTTTTTGTACTGCTGATTGCAGGGTTGATTACAATAATTTTCATGTACCGGCGTACCACTCCTCCGGCACAGAACCGGGTAAGAGTAACGCTTGCCGTTATGAGGATGGGTGCGGTCGTCGGTATTGTAGCCCTGCTTTTCACGCCCCTGCTGACACTGTCGCTCGAACAGCATAAAAAACCGGTTATTGCACTGCTGATTGATACGTCCTCAAGTATGAATATTACGGATAAAACTGTGAACAGGCGTGAAAGTGTACTGGATTTGTTGAACAGCGGCGGATTGAAAGATATATCGAGAGATTTAGACATTCGGTATTATTCGTTTGATCATGAGGCTGTGGAATTTTATCCGGAAAAAACCGATTCTCTCCACTCCAACGGCGAGGGCACCGATATCGCTTCAGCGATAAGATCGGCTGTTGAAAAGGCGAAGGACTACTCCTTGAGAAATATAATACTGGTGAGCGACGGCATCTACAATCTTGGAGAAAATCCGGTTAAAACTGCCGAAGAACTTGGTGTTCCCGTTATGGCAATAGGAGTCGGGGACCCGGCGCCCCAGCGGGATGCGCTTATCTCGAATATTCAAGCCAATGAGATTGCGTATGCAGGGATCACTATTCCGGTTACCGTCTCAATAAGAAGCAGCGGTTACAGCGGTGCTGCCGCTGAAGTTATACTTACTGCCGACAGCATAATGCTCGATTCACAGGTGATTCAACTGCCCGAAAATAACAGGGAACGCTCAGTTACATTCGATTATACACCGGCTGAGGCAGGGACCCGCAAATTGCAGATTGAAATTTCATCCCGGGAAAATGAAATAACTACTTTGAATAACCGCCGCGAGTTTTTTATAAAAGTTCTCGAAAGTAAAATTAATATTTTAATCGCTGCAGGTCGTCCCAACCAGGATTATGCTTTCTTGAAGAGGACCCTGGAGAAAAACGAAAATTTTTCAGTAACCGGATTTGTGCAGAAACCGGGCGGCTATTATTATGAAGTATCGGACGAAATTGCAAGGGAGCTGGGATCGTTTCACCTGTTTATACTTGTTGATTTTCCTGCCGGCGAAGACCATGACAATGTGGCGCAGGCTATTCGGCAGGAGATAACGGCAAACAAGAAACCGGTCATGTATATCCGGGGGGAATCTCTGTCTGCCGGGCAATTGCAGCGTTTTTCGGATATTGTATCGGTTAAAGGTTTTGTAAACCAGGGTGGGTTAGAAGAAGTGTATCTCCGGTTAACAAAATCAGCATTTGAACATCCCGTGTTTCGCATTTCTGACGATCCGGGTGAGAACGCTGCAATGTGGGAAAAGATGCCTCCGGTTTTTACTGCCGGTGCCGTACCGGTTCCAGCCGACACCGCCGGGATAATGGGCAGAATCGATGCGGTTCGTACTATAAGGTCGGGCTTTGCCGCCGATACGCCGTTATTATTTTTAAACCGGATTGATGAGCGGAAATCCCTCTTTTTCAATATGTATAATTTGTGGCGGTGGAAGCTGATGGCTCTTCGGGATGCGGACATTACAGGACTTTACGACACGCTGATGAAAAATTGCGTCAGATGGCTGGTTAACAGGGAGGACAGCAAGCTGTTTCGTGTTGCAGCAAATAAGGAATTCTATCAAAACGGTGAGCAGGTGGTTGTTAATGTACAGGTGTATACTGAAAACTACGATCCCGTTGATGATGCCGAAGTGCATGTAAGTGTCCGGAAAAGCGGTGTTACATTAAACCGGATTCTGCAGTCTTTTGGCGACGGCAATTATACAGCCGCAATGGAGATTCTTGAGCCCGGAGAATATTCCATTGACGGCGAAGCCTTGCGGGGAAACAGGATGTTAGGGAGGGATAGTTGTGAATTCGCAATCGGAGAATACAGCATAGAGATGCTAAAAACCGCAATGGACAGCACGCTGCTTTCACAGGTTGCTTCCGTCTCCGGGGGACGTTATTTTAACCTCCGTGAGGCCGGAGAATTATCAGCACAGCTCGACCGGAATCCGGAAGTTGTGTATAAAAAAATCGATATCGAGATATGGAACAAAACATGGCTGCTTGCTGCGATTATTCTTCTACTCTGCATGGAGTGGTTTGTCCGAAAAAGGCTCGGCATGCTGTAAAATAAATGACAATCGAAAATATAATTGTGTATTTTTATAAAGCGGCGTATATTTGATGTTGTTGAATTCAGTATAAATCACATTACTATACAACTGACAACTGACAACTTGAAGGGAAGGCACAAAATGACATGCAACATCGGAAATGCAGACAGGGCGATTCGGTTCATCGCCGGGATTATTATTATTGCTGTTGGAATATATTTCAGATCGTGGTGGGGCGCAATAGGACTCATTTTCATAGTAACAGCCGCGATCCGGTGGTGTCCGCTTTATCTGCCGTTTAAAATTTCTACCGGTAAATCAAAAAAGGCTGAGTAGCTGTATTTTTAGAATATGCATTCCCGCCCTGCGGGATGTTCACTTTTTAGTAAAATGTCTTTATCTGTCTTCAGCGTGACGTACAGGAATGTCTGTTTCGTGCACCCTGCCGGTGCCTGCGTATATTCCGGTCTTATCTCCGGGTATGCAAAAAATAATAAGTGAAATAATCCTTGACAAAAACACCGGAATTTTGCTAATTCACCGGTAGGCTTTGAATTTTCATGGATTTATTTTCTCTTTAAACAAAGAAAAATATCATTGAATATTTATTTTTAAGAAAATCTTTTCTACTTTATTATCATGTATGCAATAATAGCAGCAATATTAGGTCCTTTATTAACCTGGATTCTTTTTACTCATTTCTACCCGGAATATAAAAAATGGCAAGAAAAAAAATTGGGAAAAGTTAGATTACTTAAAATAATAAAAAATCAAGCTGAACATTTGCAAAAATACTTTGAAGAAATAATTGATGATTTGAATAAAAATGAAAAGATAAGCGATCCTTTTTATGATTTTCCATTTGATTTAAGTGATAATATTATTAATCTTATAACTCAATATGGTTTTGAAGATGATGAAATAAAAAAGTTTATTGATCATTATATTATTTTATTATCTTGCCGGAATAAAAAAATAGCTCAAAAAAATGAATTGAACATTTTTTTAGAATCTAAGCAAAAAAACAATATTATTATTGAAGAATGTAATAAACTCATAGATAAAAATAATAAAATTAGTCTAAAACAATTTTTAGAAAAATGCTACCCAACTATTGGGCTTGTATATTCTTTCTTTTACGATGATATAGATCTTATTAAATCGGGTATATTTAATATTGTTAAAATAATTTTTAATTGTAACAATAGTAAAAACAAAAATAAAAACGAAAATAGTAAATAACATGGCTTATTTATAAAATTCTCATTTATTGTAACTAATATCTTTATTTATATGGATTTAGATAAATTTTAAATTGTAGTTTCAATCCGGCTCAGCGGTATAATTTCTTTGCGGCTTTGCGACTTTGCGAGAGAATTTTTAGATTACATAAAAAATCATATTAAATCGAGGTTTTTATGAAAAAAAGCGGTGAAAGTAAACTATCGTTATGGAGTAATTTGTTTAACTCGTTAACCAGGTTTATCTGGGTTATTATTGCGGTAATTATTTTGGCTGCTGTCGGTAAATTGCTGTTGGTGACCGGTAATAAAGATGAAGAAGAGACTGTTACGGGAAAAAGTACAAAACCTGTTTTGACGAAGCCCGAATTCCCGAGGGAAGAAATTAACGAATCCCTCGCTCAAGCCCTTTTTACTTCAAGAACTATGACCGAAGAATTCGCTTCAGAGAGACTGGAGGTATGGGTGGACAGCTTAATGGTTCGTGTCGATAATTCTTTTCTTGACTGGTACTTCGGTTATTTCAATCAGCAAATCATCGGTCTTAAATCGCTTGTGCAGGGAGCTTTGCATTACGTATTTGAAAGCCAGCCGACGGCTGCGGAAAGGCTTACCGGGGAATTTCAGGAAGAATTTGCCGTGCGCGTTCTCAGAAAACAGATTGCCCAGATGGAAATCGAGAGAATTACAGGAGATATTGTGGAGTTTTATGTCGGAGAACTTCAGAAAAATGTGAATGAAATTCCCTCCCGCTATAATATACCACAGGGCGAATGGGAAAGATATCTTGACGATGTATCGTTTATAATTATTGATACCGAAGGGAACAGAAGCGTACCGGTATCATTTAAAACCATCTTTGCCGGCGGTATCGGTGGAGCGGCGCTTCTTACTTCCAAGCTGATAGGCCCGATAACTGCAAAATTGGGAATGAAAACCGGAGCTAAATTTGCCGGAAAGGCGGGGGCTCAAATAGCGGCTAAAACAGGTGCCAAAGTTGCCGCTAAAATAGGTGGGAAAATGGCGGGATTATACATAGGCGTCGGTGTGCTCGCATGGGACCTGTGGGACCACCATGAAACCAAGGAAGCAAATAAACCTATATTAAGACAAAATATCTATGATTATTTACAAGAAGTGAAGCATTCTCTTCTCTATGATACCGAATCAGGGATAATAACATCGATCAATGAAATAGAAAAAAACATAAAAATTAAATAAATCCCGTTCAGCGGGATCACCTTAACGTGAAGATTTAAATAATCTGAGTTATCATTTGAAAGTAATATTAATTCTTATTCCTTCTAAATATTTCCTTGCGGTGGTAACCAATGAATCTTTTCTCTGTGTTTTTGCGTTTCTTCGGTAAAAAAAAATAAATCCGTTCATTTTCACAATAGTAGTGGAACATTTTGCCAATTCTCTTTGTTATCATAAACAAGCAGCGCAGAGAAAGGAACATAAATGAAAAGTGCCAGAAATCTGACAGCACCCTGCGGTATTTACTGTCCTAATTGCGAAGTGTACGTAGAAAATATCTCCGATGAAACAGTGGAATTCCTTGCAAAACACATGCCCATCAACAAAATGAAAGTAGCATGCAAAGGATGCCGGGTAGAAAAAGGCAGCCAGATGCTTTTTTCTTCCTGTTCGGTGTTTGATTGTGCTAAAGGGAAAGAAATTGAGTTTTGTTTTGAATGTGATGATTTCCCGTGCGAAAAGCTTCAACCGGTCGCAGAAGGCGCAGACAAAAATCCGCACAACTTGAAACTCTACAATTTATGCAGAATTAAAAAAATCGGAATTAAAAAGTGGGTTAAAGAAGAACCCGAAATCAGAAAAAAGTACTTCAACGGTAAATTTATCCCCGGATGCAGCCCCCGAATTCAGTAATGCTGATAAAAAACATCTTGGAATAGAACACTGAAATTCTTAACCAAGTATTAATTGCATAACTCATAAGTTACAAATAATAATATTAACAGAACTTTGGCAAATTTTAAATTTATACTATTTATTTATCAAAAAATGCCGAAGATAACGCCCCGTGTACTCGGGGCGGCTACCGATTATATTTTTTTATTATCTATAAATTGTAGCCACATCCACGAATCTTCGGGATGCGCTTAATTTTGCCAAAGTACTGTCATTAAGTGAAATCGACAAAGATAAGAATTAATCATTTACACTTTTCCGGCAGTTCAAAATATCTTTCCCGCGGCATTTTTGCAGAACGAATATTGGACCGGATTATTTCTTTGCGTTTGAATTTTTCAGATTAGTAAATACTATCGTTTTTCTTAGTGCTGCAAACGACAATATCGCCAGCGTTTCCATAATAACGATGAACGTAAACAAATATGTGATGGATATATCATATAACAATCCCATAACTGTGCTTCCCATAAACCAGGAAGCGCCGTAAATTGTATTAAACATACCGAAAGCGAATCCCCTGCGGTTTACGGGTGTTAAATCTGCTATTGCAGCGCGCATTACCGTCTCGTGAATTCCCATAACCATGCCCCATAGAATAACACCGATGAGCGCCAAAGCAAAACTGTTTGTAAATGCACAAAAGGGTATGGGAACGGTTAATAGTGGAATTACTATTAGTGATGACATTCCCAGACTGTCGTATGTTTTACCAATGATCAGGGCAACAACACCATCCACTCCCATTGCAATCATGTAAAACAATGGGATTTGATAATCTTCTACAACGGATTGGGTTTTAAAATGATATGCAATTAATTGAAAACTGACAAAACCTGCAATACTGAGGACTGTAAACAGTGAATATAACCAAAAAACGTTTGGAAGTTTGTCGCCGGTGCCAGGCTTTTGAGTTGTGCTTGTAGCAGTAGTTTCGAATTTTTCGGGTGCAGGAAACCGAAACCGTACAACAATTAGAATGGCTACTGTTAATAGAGCCGGGATCCAGAGAATTGTAAATCCCTCGCGATAGCTGCCCTTTAATAGAAAAACAAGCGAAAAAATGAGTGGACCTATAATAGCTCCGATCTGGTCCATCGCTTCGTGTAAGCCAAATCCCAGTCCGCGGCCTACATGTTTTGCTGCATACGATATTATTACGTCTCTTGCAGGCTTTCTTATGCCTTTTCCAATTCGTTCCAGGCTTATAAGAATGACAGCAAGGTACCAGTGTCCTGCAAAAGCCAGAAACGGAATTGCCAGAAGTAATACGTAGCCGGTAATAGTCAGAAGCCAATACCGCTGAGTACGGTCGGCAATATACCCGGAAACCAGCCGGAAAACATAACCGGTAAATTCGCCAAATCCCGTAACAAAACCGACAACACCGGCGCTTGCGCCTAAAACTGCCAGGAAAGGACCGGTGATGCTTCGAGCTCCTTCATAAGTTATGTCGCCGAAGAGGCTGACAATGCCCAGAAGGATGATTAAACGATAGGCGGATCTCTTTGAATTGTACATTTTATTTTCAAGGGACAATATAACCGGATAGTGTCTGAAAAAATAAAATTAATAGGATTTTTCACTATATTATATCTACTTTTGGGTATAGGAATAACGTCATTTTTTTGTATATTGTCAAGTACAATAAGGGGACAGTAAACAGATTATTGGGAAGAATGATGAGTTCAGTCTATTAGTAGTCTCCCACACTGCATTATATCCTGCTTAAATCATTGCCTGAGCAAGTATATACCGTCTCTCTTAGGAACTATAAACGCTTTTAGAGGGGCGCTCTCTGTGTCAAATCCCAATTCCTCATATAAAAACTATTGACTTTTATAATTCCATTTATTATATAGATTCTTGCAATCCAATGCAGTATTCTTACCGGAAATTTCTTATATGGTTACAATTTAATTTTAGAGTTTACAGTTGTATTGTATTGGTGGAACATAATGAATATTTTTTATATTCCTTTTTTAAAAGGATGTTGATATAAACTTACCCACTTTTTTACAATTCATAACAATGTCGAATGAGCCGGAAGCATATCTATAAGTATTAACTGCTTTTCAATTGAATCTTTGAATATCTGAAACTTTAACAGTTACACAATTTAACGTATTAACAAAACAAGGAGAAATGCAATGAGAAAACTCTACCTTTTACTGTTTATTATGGTATTTACCGTGAGTTCCGCATTAGCGGCGGATGGCACGCGGTTTTTGCATCAGCCTGATATCAGCGCTGACAAAATAGTGTTTGAATACGGTGGGGATTTGTGGATTGTACCGGTAACCGGCGGTGAAGCAAGACACCTTACTACACACCCCGGTAACGAGTCCTCACCAAAATTTTCCCCGAACGGGCAGTGGATAGCTTTCACCGGCAGCTACGACGGGAACAGCGATGTCTTTATTATACCAGTGGAAGGGGGCGTTCCCAGAAGGCTCACCTACCATCCCGGAAGCGACGGAGTATGCGGGTGGTCACCCGATGGTTCAAAAATAATGTTCAATTCATCCCGATTTGCATACAGCAGGTCCAGCCAAATGTTTACCATCGACCTTGATGGTGGTTTTCCGGAAATGCTGCCCATGCCTATGGCGTCTTTGGGAGACTTTGCACCCGATGGAAGGCATGTCGCCTATACACCGATTGGCAATGCCTTTAGCGTTTGGAAACGGTATCGCGGAGGAAGGACTACGCCTATCTGGCTCCTTGATTTGAGAGACTATTCTCATGTAGAAATTCCACATACAAATGCGAGCGACACTTATCCCATCTGGCTCGGAGACACGGTTTATTTCCTTTCGGACAGAAACAATGTTATGAATCTTTTCGGATACAATACCAATACCAAAGAGCTTAAAGAACTTGTAAATCACGGTGTAACGGATATAAAATATTTGTCCGGCGGTGCGGGAAAACTCGTATATGAAAACAACGGTTATCTTCATATATATAATCCGCAAAACGGCATATCCAGGCAGGTTGAAGTGATCGTGCCGGTCGACCAGATCAATATTAGACCCTATTACAAGACCGTCAGCAATGAAATAAGAAGTTTTGACATTTCACCGACCGGGGCGCGGGCGGTATTTGAGGCTCATGGCGAAATACTCACCGTTCCTGCGAAGAAAGGTGATATTCGCAACCTGACACAATCACCGGGAGCATACGACCGCTACCCAAGCTGGGCACCCGATGGAGAGCATATCGCTTATTTTTCCGATGTTAGTGGAGAGTATGCAATGTATATAATTGACCAGTTTGCAAATGAACCGCCCAAAAAAGTTGCGTTTCAAAATCCGACTTTTTATTACAATCCTTTATGGTCTCCGGACGGAAGCAAAATAGCTTTCTCCGATAAAAGCGAGAATTTATGGTATCTTGACGTGGATATTTTAGAGCCGGTTAAGATCGCCGATAATGTATCTTCACGTGATTATGACTGGTCACCGGACAGCAAGTGGATTGCCTATACCCCAAGTTTGATTAACAGGTTTCGCGTAATATCTTTGTATTCACTTGAACACGGCGGCAATTACCAGATAACCGATGGAATGAGCGATTCATATTGTCCGGCTTTCAGCAGGGACGGAAATTATCTCTATTTTATCGCAAGTACCAACTCCGGACAGGTTAAAGGCGGATTGGACATGACGGCAACCGACCGCAGTATTTCATGGGATGTCTATATAACCGTATTGCGGGATGACCTGCCGTCGCCGTTTGCTCCTGAAAGCGACGAAGAAATACCTAAAGAAGAAAAAAGTGAAAAAGAGACCCCCGGGGAGAAAGTTCCATTCCGTATTGACCATGAAAATATTGACCAGCGGATTCTTTCCATGCCGGTAGGGACCGGTAATTTTTCCCAGATTAAAACCGCCGATGCAGGTAAAGTCTTTTTCAGAGATGGCTCGACACTCCGCATGTATGATATGACTGCGAGAAGCGCCTCTGAATTTATGAGCGGCGTTTCATCTTATACTATATCGGCAGACGGGAAAAAACTCCTCTACCGTGCCGGACAGAATTGGGGTATTGTTCCTGCATCAGGGAAACCATCCGCCGGCGCCGGCAGGATTGACGTATCGTCTATGGAAGTACAGGTTGATCCGCAGGCAGAGTGGAAACAGATATTTAATGAAGCCTGGCGCATTAACCGCGACTTTTTCTACGATCCCTTCATGCACGGACTTGATTGGGAAGCCGTCCAAAGACAGTATGCGCAGTGGATACCCGATGTTTATTACAGGAGTGATTTAAATTATGTCATCGGCGAAATGCTCGGGGAGTTATCCGTAGGGCATTCACGTGTAGGCGGTGGCGCACCCGGTACCGCAACGACGAGAACCGGTTCAGTCTCTGTCGGCTTAATTGGTGCGGATTTCGAGATTGTTAACAACCGCTACTGTATTAAAAAAGTCTACAGCGGGTTAAACTGGAATCCGGGAATGCGCGCCCCGCTGACCGAGCCGGGAGTCAACGTGAAAGAAAGTGATTATATCCTTAAAGTTAATGGCAAAGAATTACTGTATCCCGAAAACATATATTCACTGTTTGAGAAAACGTCCGGGAAACAGGTTACGCTCCATGTTAATTCCGTTCCCACTTTGGTGGGCAGCCGGGTTGTTACGGTAGTTCCCGTCAGCAGTGAGCGGAATTTGCGCAACCGCGATTGGATCGAAGGCAACCGTAAAATAGTAGATGAAATGACCGACGGAAGAGTGGGTTATATCTATTTACCCGATACGGGTGGAGGCGGATATACTCAATTTAACCGGTATTTCTTTGCACAGCTCGATAAAGAAGGTCTCGTTATCGATGAACGTTTCAATGGCGGTGGAAAAGCGGCGGATTATATAATTGAAATACTGAACAGACCGCTTATGTGTTACTGGGCGCCGCGTGAAGGTCCCGATTACTCAACACCCTTTCATGCATCGTTTGGTGCAAAGGTTATGATCATTAACCAATACGCAGGTTCGGGCGGTGACTGGATGCCTTATTACTTCCGCGATCAGGGAATCGGTCCGTTGGTAGGTAAACGCACATGGGGCGGTCTTGTCGGTACGGGCGGCGTCCCGAATTTGATGGACGGCGGCTCCGTTACCGCACCGGGTTTTGGAATCTTTAGCCCAAACGGTGAATGGATCGTTGAAAACGTCGGCGTATACCCCGATTATGAGGTCGAAATGACACCCGCTGAAGTTATGAAGGGGCGCGATCCGCAGCTCGAAAAAGCAATCGAAGTGGTGTTAGAAGAAATGGAGAAAAATCCGTTTAGGAAGACACCACGCCCGAAATACCCGGACAAGACAATTAAAAAATAAAGGTGTCTGTATCAGGTAATAAAAATTGCAGGGATTTGATTGACCAAATCCCTGCTCCAATTAAAAGCCTTCTTGTATTTAAAACGGGAAGGCTTTCTTATTGCAAAAATAAAATAAAATGATTATCATTAAACTTAATAAAAAATTTCAGGATATATCAATGCTAATCAATGGAATTTAAAAATGAAACCTATCTGGTATTTTATTGGATTGTTACTAACAATTGTTGGAGTTATTGTCACCATCACCGGTATATACTACTATTTTAATCCGGGAGACCAGCAGACTATTTTAGGGGAGATACATCCGGATATTTGGTGGGGCGCTGTAATACTGATTACCGGTATAATTTTTTTCATTAAAAATAGAAATGTTACGGTAGATGAAAATAAAGTATGAAATCACGTTATACCGGGATATTTAAAGCCGAAAATTGTGAAATTGAGTATGAATGAACGGTTAATCGAACAATTACGCAGCAAATATTTAGAAATATTTGGCGAAAGACCACAAATTTTGGCAAAAGCGCCCGGAAGAGCGAACATTATCGGTGAACACACCGATTACAACGGCGGATTTGTTCTGCCGGTGGGTATAGATAAGAATATTTATGCTTTCAGTTCCAAAAGGAATGACCGTACCGTGCACATTTATTCTTACGATTTTCAAGAATCTGCATCGTTTTCAACGGAAGAATTGACTTATGAAGACACCAAAAGATGGGTAAATTATCAAAAAGGTGTTTTTAATGAATTGCAAAAAGCGGGATATGAATTGTCCGGCATTAACATGGTATTTGGCGGCGATATACCGGTAGCTGCGGGTTTAAGCTCATCCGCCGCTTTGGAATTAGTTACCGCCGTTACGTTAGAATCTCTTTTTAATCTAAATATAGATGATCTGGAATTGATTAAATTGTGCCGGAGCGCCGAGAAAAATTTTGTCGGTGTGCAGTGCGGAATAATGGACCAGTTCGCCTCACGTATGGCAAAGAAAGATTATGCCGTGCTTCTTGACTGTAAGACGCTCGAATATAAATATATACCGTTCAAACAGGATGAATACTATATTGTACTTTGTAACACTCTTAAGAAAAGGGAATTAGTGGATTCGGAATACAACAAAAGGAAAAAGGAATGCGAAGAAGGTGTGACATTTTTTCAAAAGTTTAACCCTGAAGTCGAGTTTTTAAGGGATGTCGACGTTGATTTGTTTAATTCAAAGAAAAATGAAATGCCTGACATCATTCGAAAGAGGTGCGGACACGTAATATATGAAAACAAGCGGGTTATCGACTGCGTTGAGGCTTTGGGAAAAGATGACTTTGAAAGGGTGAAAAAACTGTTGTTCGAATCTCATTACAGCCTTAAAGACCTTTATGAAGTTAGCTGCAGGGAACTCGATATATTGGTCGAAATAGCCGGAGATTGTGAAGGAGTTTCGGGCAGCAGAATGATGGGCGCCGGCTTCGGGGGATGTACAATTAATTTAGTCCCGCTGAGCGGAATTGAAAAATTTTGCAATACAATTAAGTCCGAATACTATAAACAGACCTCGATAAAACCCGAAATCTACATCTGCCGGATTGAAGACGGCGCATGCGTAATTGATTAATTTAGCTTTTTTGAGCCCAGAATAAAAATTTTATTTCACCATAGCCTTTTTATCCAGGCAGCGGTATAATCCTTGTCAGGGGAGTAATTACCATTACAAATATTCCTGCTACCGCTTTATGTTTTCTGATTACAGGTATCGGTAATAAAGAGTTTTATGAAATAGTATATGAATAGAATAATTCATAGATCTTTGTTACAAAGGGTGGCACCCTCAAACTTGTTTGGGGGTGTATTTCGCAACTAAACTAATAATTTCAATATATTAAAGCAATGGTAATTCATGTTTATGACAAGACTTTTGTAAATTTTGAAAGTTGGAGAATTATAGTAACGATACTGAAGAGATTGCTTCCTCGCTGCGCTCCTCGCAAAGACAATTTGAGCATGTATGTCACCCTCAAACTTGTTTGAGGGTAATAAACATTACAAAATTACAGTAAATTAAAAAAATACAAAAGTACTGTTTATGAATTAATCATGTATGAAATAGTGTACAAATAGATAAGGCTATTGAAAAGGAGAAAGCCATGGACAATAAGTGGACGAAGTACGTGAGCATTCTTGCGTTTGCAGGTATGCTGGTGTTTCTATTTTTATTGACAAATATACAGGCGCAGACCGATGTTTTTCAAGAAACCGGGCAGGAGCGTGATGCCCGGATGGAGTGGTGGCGTGACGCACGCTTCGGCATGTTCATCCACTGGGGGCTTTATTCAATTCCTGCGGGCGAGTGGAAAGGCAGACCCGTTCGCGGAGTCGGAGAGTGGAACATGGATAGGGGGCAGATTCCCATAGAGGATTACGAACCGCTCAAGGAGCAGTTCAACCCGGCCATGTTCGATGCAGACAGGTGGGTGCGCATCGCCAAGGAAGCGGGGATGAAGTATATCGTCATTACGACGAAACACCATGATGGTTTCTGCCTGTTCGATTCAAAGTACTCAGACTACGACATTATGGCGACGCCGTTCAAGCGCGACATTATGAAGGAACTGTCAGATGCGTGCAGGCGGCACGGTTTGAAAATGTGCTGGTACCATTCGATCCTGGACTGGCATCACCCTGACTACCTGCCCCGGCGAGGATGGGAAACCCGCACCGCCGAAGGAGCCGACTACGACCGCTACATCGACCACATGAAAAATCAGCTCACTGAGCTGGTTACAAACTACGGTGAGATAGGCGTGCTCTGGTTCGACGGCGGCTGGGAGCATGAAGCCGGCATGCATCGTGCCGAGGAAATCATAGCACATCTGCGCAATCTTCAGCCAAGTATCATCATCAACGACCGCATTCAATTGCCGCAGGATTTTAATACGCCTGAACAAGAAATTCCGGATACAGGAATTCCCGGTCGCGATTGGGAAACATGTATGACGATGAACAATACCTGGGGATTCAAAAAGAACGACCACAACTGGAAGTCCACCGAAGACCTGCTGCAAAAACTCGCCGACATCGCATCAAAAGGCGGCAATTTTCTGCTCAACGTTGGACCGACCGCCATAGGCGAAATCCCGCAGCCCAGCATCGAGCGGCTCAAAGAGATGGGCGATTGGCTGAAGGTAAACGGCGAGGCTGTCTATGGTACAAGCGCAAGCCCGTTCGAGGCGCCGGCATGGGGCAGATACACGCAGAAAGCGTTGACGGACAACATCACACGGTTATACCTGCATGTATTTGATTGGCCCAATGATGAAAAGCTAATTGTCGAAGGTCTGTCTAACGAGGCGAAGTATGCTTTCTTCCTGTCGGATGCCGACCGGCGTCAACTTGGCATGTCGCGAAATGGAAACTTACTGGTCATTCATGTACCACGGCGGGCACCCGATGCAGTCAATAGTGTGGTCGTGCTTGACATCGTCGGTAAGCCCGGTGAAAAGTGATACCATTGTCAAGACCTTGAAAAATGATTTTCAAATCCGAAGCTAAAAATTATTTACTGTGATATAATTAATACTCGAGCTTTTATTCACCCTGATATTTTTATGAGACGCATCGCCATGCGTCTCTACAGTAAAATTTACTTTTTGGATTATATTGTTTCGCTGTATCCTGAGTACTCGGGAGAGTGAATGCATTCCTTGTACATCTGTTTCTGTCCCGAATAATCGGGATTATAAACTTTTTACTTTTGAGATTTGAAGTATATAACCATACTGAATCCCCCGAGTACTCGGGGGATAACTTATAATAATGCAAGACCTGACCCAATTTTTAACACATTGCTGGTTATGTGTGAAAATATGATAATCTTTTGAAAATCACTTGACTTTTTTAAAATAACTCGTATATTATATGTATTGAAATTGTCAATACTTATTGTTTTATTTACGGAGATAAAATATGCCCAAGAATGCAACAATCCAGGCGCGGATCGATCCTAAAGTCAAAAAAAAGGCAAAAGAGGTTTTTGGTAAGCTCAATATAACTATGTCCGAGGCAATTTCCATATTTTTAACTCAAGTCTCCCTCAACAATGGTATACCATTCGAAATCAAGATCCCGAACAAACTGACTGCTAAAACACTAAAAAAAGCGGAAAAAGGAAAAGAACTCCACTCTGTTAAAAATTTAGATACATTGTTTGAGGAATTGGAACGTTGAATCTTTATTACACAACTCAGTTTAAAAAAGATTATAAAAAAATTAAGAAACAGAATAAAGACCTTAATAAGCTCCAGGATGTCATAGATATACTATTCAATAACATTGAACTGAATCCAAAACATAATGATCATCCACTTTCCGGAGAGTGGAAGGGGCACAGAGACTGCCACATAGAACCGGACTGGATTTTAATATATAGACGTACTTCAGATGAGTTAATTTTGGAAAGAACAGGCTCACATTCTGACCTTTTCAAATAACCTTCCCGATATTGCACACATAACGGAGCCGGTAACCTGTTGACAATTGGCGCACGAAGAGCACGAGGCTTTTTGCATATCCATTGGGGTCATCTTGCCATTGGGGTCAGGTCTTGCATTATTACATTTTTTGTTTCTTTTCAATTTTTTGAATAGCTCTGCTCACTGCAGTATAGTGTACTCCGTAATCCCGCTTAGCGGGATAATTATAATATTGCAAGACCTGACCCCATTTTACACTTAAAAGGTTGGTTAATCAGCAGAAAAATTTTTAGATTGAAAAATAAGAATAAATTTACATAAATTAACCGTGCATTTTTATAAGGAATAAAAATAAGGGTTAAGTGAAGTAAATAATATCAAAACTTTATAATAATTATTGAATATTGAATTCACCAATATCACAAGACCATTGTCTTGTTTTGGTAGTACATTGTTTTGTCCAAATACATTTCAAATTTGTACCCGGAAACTCACCATGTGGACATTCGCCATTTACCGCTTCACTAAACTTCCAACCTCCTCCTGAAGGAGGATGATCCAAGCAATCAAGACCCCAACATGAGTCATTTTTCCAGCCACCATCTTCACATATTTTATTACAATCAGCAATATCTCCTAATAGTAATTTAGCTTTATTCCATTGCTTGCTTTTTTCTAATGGGTAACAGCAACATGCCCAAGATTCATCAGGATCGTCGTATGCAAGCAATGTAACAATTACACCTAAATTAAGAATAAATAGGATAACATTAAAAATAATTAATTTTAATTTTCTTTTCATTTTTTACCTCCATTTTTTAAAGAATTAATGATTATTTAACTTCACTTAACCACTTTATAAAATCTAATAATTGAAGCATTTCTAGGATTTACATATGGCAAGTAAATATCATAATTATAAATTAATAATAATTCAAAAATATTATTATATGAAAGTGTTTTATATTTAGAAAAATCAGAATCTAAATCATCAACTAAATTTAATACATTATTTATTTTAAGTTCATTTTCCAAATCTAAAATAAATAATCCAAGATTTCTATATCTTTTACCAGGCATTTGGAAAAATGGCGATAGTATATATATTTTATTATCTTTTCTTAAAACATCGTAAAATAAATGAATTTGTAATATATCATATGATCTTCTACCGTCTGGATAAACTGTAATTTTTAGATTTTCAGGCGAAATAGAATAATCTATAAAATTTGAAATATTCATTAATTTACCTAATTTTATTTCATTAATAAAATCTCCATTTTTATTATATATAATAACAGAAAGTGTTGTATTTAAAAAAATATAGAAATTCCCATATTCATCTAAAATTGGGATTCCTTTGGCAAGATCAAAATTGATATAATTATATTTGCTTAGATTTTTAATTATTCCTATTTCTTTTAATACTGAGCCATCTCGAGATAAAACAGTAAAATAATATCCACGCTCCGGTATATTAACTACGATGTTTTTATCTTCTGTCACAAAAAATTTATATTCAAGATAATTATTTAATCTAAAGGAATTAATAAATTTTCCTTTAAACGTAAAAATAGAAATATTTCTGTTTTTTTCATCATAAACATAAATATCACCATCTTTATCAATTTCAAAAAATTTAGGTTTCAAAAAATCCCCGGGTCCCTGACCTACATTACCAACTTTTCTTAAAAATTTTCCATCCTTAGAAAAGAAATAAAGACATATATTACCACCATCTAATATAACAAACTCATTTGATATATGGTTAAATCGTATTCCAATTGGCTTATTCAAACCCTCCTGATTAAAAGTATAATCAGTACTAATAAATTCTTCACTAATATAGTTTACTATTTCATATTCATTTACCTCAGTTACATTTTCTTCATCATTATAATTACTACAATTATAAAATACTATTATAATAACCAATATGTAGGGAATATTTTTTAATACTGAAATCATTTTTTATTTAACCTCCATTAACAATGAATTTTTTCTAATCTCATTTTGAATGATTCTCTTCATAATTTCTAAATCAAATCGAATACCTGAAAATCTAACATTATTATTTTTATCTAGTATCAAGCAATATATATCGTATTTAATTTCTGACAATTTAAAATAATCATGCACTTTTTCTTTATTACTAATAACAATGAATCCGTTTAATTTTTTTTGAATTTTTAATAGTATATCTTTCTGTTTTTTAGGTATATTTCCCATTATAATTAAAATAGAAATTATTTCATTATTATCAAATTCTTTTATTAATTCATTAAAAGAAATTAAATAATCTAACTCAATAGTAAAAACACTATCAGTCTGTATAATTTCAATATACTTTAATTTACTATTTTTCTTGGTAATTAATATTTCATTTCCTAAAATATCTATTAGTTTATAATCGCTAAGAATATAATTATATTCTAATTGATTATTCATACTTATCTGTTTAGATATATTAGTAGATTTTTTTTCTATTTTGTGGTTAAATATATTTATTTTATTTTTAAAATAGACATTATAATAGAAAAAAAATAAATAGCTAATATTTAATATAATAATAACTTTTAAAATATATTTCTTTTTACCCTTCATAAAACAGCCTCACCTGTTTTTGTAATTTTTTTATGCTTTCTTTAAAATAAATCGAATGATTCTCAGGATTTGAAAAAACTTTAACCGGCATAAAATCGTCATTCAATAAATTCTTGTTCAAGAACTGGTTTGAGAATTCTTCAAATTTTTCTACAGGAATAATTTTGTATCCTTCCACTATATCGCGCAGGAAGATTATGTGTTTGATAGTATAGCCGTTATCGGTTATCAGAAAATAGTTTATGTCGCTGCACGTGGGACAGGCGATTGGTTCGTGGATGATGTAGGCATAGCCGATGAGAGAATCGCAGTAAATAATGTGTCTTTTATTGCTTTCGATGGGGGCGTCAATAATAATTAAGCTGTCAGCGGTCAGCGTTCGGCTTTCAGCTTGAAAAGAGAGATTGCTTCGTCTCTGCGCTCCTCGCAATGACGTAAAACCATCTTCTGCGTTGTTGATTTCTCCGATGCTCCATAATGAGCGTAACGTATCGGCGATTGCTTCGTTAGACGTTATGACGAACTTTTTAATTTCTTCGGCGTTACTACTGCCTGAAAAGAAGAGTCTGCCAATCATGTTTATGTTGGCATATATAAGAAATATACCTATTATACCGAGTCCGGTGTATTTGAGTATGTCGAGTTTCATTTTTTAAAACCTAACCGCAGAGACGCCAAGAAGCGGAAAAATACATTTATATTTTTTCTATTATTAGTTTTCTTTGTGTCTTTGCCCCGAGTACTCGGGGCGGTTAAATATTAAACTATTCCGCGGGAGAAAGACATCTGCGCTATTATATAAACGACCACGCAAGAAAAATTTAAATCAATAAATAATACGAAAGTAACAATTTGTGTTCAGGGAGAAATTCAGCTTCAGAAGATAAATCCGGTATCAGAAGAGATCACATGAGCATAAC
>LJUD01000243.1 GCA_001304035.1 bacterium SM23_31
TACGGTCGGGTTTTACTGAAACAGGCATTATTCCTGTTTGCGCTTCCTCCCATGTTATGGGAAAGTCTTTGTTCAAAAGCCTTGCCATGTTCCACTGACGGCGGGTATTAGACGGACTGCAATGAGCTCTTTCAGGGGCATACGCTTTTGCAAAATCGAATTTTTCTCCACCTGACGGATCATACCATCCTCTTTTTACCGCATAATCTATTAATCCCGGTGAACAGATGAAATTTTCTTTGTCATTCATATCAACTTCTCTAATACTGAAAGTATTGGCAATAATTACAACTTCGTCATCCTGTACTCTTCGGGCTACATAGTTTTTTCCCCTTACCATTTGAAGCTGCCATGCTTCGTTCGGTCCCACGATATTCAGGTTTCTGCCTGAGGCATTATAACCGTATTTGTCAAGGAGTTCGGCAGCAAGCAGAACCGCTTCCTTTGCTGTCTTTGATCTTTCCGCAAGTATCATTCTGAACTTAAAGCCAAGACCACCATTCATTAAATCACCCCTGGCTTCAACCTCGCTTACCGGATCCTCCTTTGATGAACAGCCATTACTCCCGAATGCAACTCCCCATTCGTTCACAATTCCATTTGAGAATGATGTGCCGGGACATTCATCCCAGAAATATGCATAAGTCTCTTCCACCTGAGGAATAGTGCCGCCTGGCTGAAGTTTAACAACTGCTCCCGGTTTATACGTTTTTCTGGGAATATACCACAAAAAATCTATATCATTTCTCCCGTCATCTTCAGTTTTAACGAATAATATAGAACCGTCAACTGTTGTATTTTTTCCAGCGATCATTACGGTACATCCCTCCTGGGCTTCGTCATTCATGCCCACAGGAACAATTGTCCATAACATAACACTCAATAAAATTGTCATAGTTGAAAATGTTTTTTTCATTGTACTCTTCTCCCTTTTAATAAATGCCCTAATAATCCGGATAAACTTCCTGCAACCTTTGATTAATTGCGATACAAATGCTACTCAAATTACCTTTCAATATTGAAGAAAATTCAGGATTAAAATTCAGTATTATTGCATTAATTTTTAAAAACTTCACACCTCTCCCGCATAGCGGGGTTTGCCTCAGGCTGAAAAGTTCTCCCATTTGCGCTTTGCTTGCCTCTATGGGGACTCTTTCCATGAGCTTTTTAAAGTGGATTTGCATATAAATTTCGATTCAATTAAATATTCACAGAAATCTTCTCTTTCGGTATGTTTCTCACAGCATCTTTTGCAAGTAGAATTCACTCTGTAATTAATTATTGAAACTTTTTCGGAACAATATACAATTGCCCATTCTCTACAGTTATGGACTCAAGTTTCTCAATGACCAAAGCCAGCTCCTCATTCTCAAATGCATTCTTTGCCAAGTTCTCCGAACGCAGTCGCTGCATGAAACTCTCCGGTAGCGGTTCACCCTTAACTTCTACAGAGTCCAGGAAGACAAGCAGACGTCCTTGCTTCAGTTCGATGGTAAAAACCGCCGATCCATTCAGATAGCGATCCTTTTCAAATCCGAGAAATTCTCCAAAAACTCCAAGAGGAAAGCTAATGCTGGCTTCGATCCGCTCGTCTTCGATCTCCATATTCGCTTTGCCTTTCAGCATGCTCCAATCGGGATGATAATAAATCAGTTGATTGATTTCGTCATTCGTAAGTATGAGAGGTTCTGCGGGCTCACCAGCCATCACGGCTCTCTTGAACTCGTCCACACGGGCGATGAGGGAACGGGTTTCACTCTCGGAGGCGGCCGGAATCGGGAGTGCCCGGATCTCAATGTCAGTGTATTCCTCCACCAGACTTGTGACCGAGCCCTTGATACCGCGGTAGACAATGTAACCACAGATCATTAAAATCACGACTGCCATTAGACACCCAATTGCAATATACTTGCCGTGTACTTTTTTTGTTTCGCTGTTTTCCATCTTTAATTCCTTTCTATTTAGTAGTATGAATATAAGGATTTTCCCTTCGGTTGTAGTCAGAAACGTAAAGTCTGATTATATTTCATATTGAAAAAAATCATACAAAACAAGATAAGTAATAATTATAATTATCCTCACACCTCTCCCGCATAGCGGGGTCTGCCTCAGGCTGAAAAATTCTCCCATTCGTATTTTGCTTGCCCCAATGGGGACTCTTTTCTTGAGCTTTTTGCAGCGGATTTCGCCGCGGATGTTTTTAAGAATATCCATTCCTCTGAAATAGAATAATCTGGTTTTTTGTTGAACTATGATTCCATTTTAACTTTTAATCCTGAAAAGAACAGTATCATAATGTCTTTAAAATCAATTTCTTTAAAAAACTATCCCTTAATATATGTATTATTACTTGATCGGAGTATGTTTTCCGTATTTCAAGTTCAATACACGGGCAGCTTCTCTTTTTGTGAATGAAACAACAAATAAGTCATCATAGACACTATCATTTATATATTCAACTTCTCCGGCATTGAATTCATCACGGCGAATTAGTTTAATAATAACAGGAACTATATTTGAATGACTTACAATGAGAATACTCCCACCTTTATGATTCTTAACTACATTATTTACGAAAGTTTTAAGATCGTCAGTCTTGAGTGAAGAAATTGTTTCTGCTTTTAAACGATGATTGTCCGCTGTTGGCTTGGCAGTTTGCTGAGTCCGTTTATAAGGAGTATCATAAACAGCATTAAGTTTAACATCCTTTAGAACATACGCCAGTTCTAAAGCTCTCGCGCGGCCGGTTGGGGTCAAAACAGGATCTATACTGCCATCATTTTCTTTTTCAGCGTGCCTAACAAGAAACACAGTTGTGACATCACTTTCCTGGGCATATAAAGGTACAAAAAGACAATTAATGAGAAAAGATAGAACAAATAAGTAAAAAAGACGTTTCACGTTTTCCTCCGGAATATATTAAACCGATAACCGTTTATTTGAGCAGTTTCATTTTATTTTACTTCATCTTTCATTAATAGATTCGAATAAATGCCTGATTCCACACACCTCTCCCGCATAGCGGGGTCTGCCTCAGGCTGAAAAATTCTCCCATTCAACTTTGGCTCTTTCCATGAGGTTTTTGGAGCGGATTTCGCCGCGGATGTTTCTGCTGCATTACTTCAGAATTTTCAATCCTTCTATCATTGGTTCATATTCAGTAATATTGCGCATCCGTGACCATGTAGAAAATAGATGCCCCAGCATCCTTGGATTTTCCTGCTCCATACTGTATTTAATTAACTCATGTGATGCTCGTGTATTTCTCCAGCTTACGGGAAGTACGCGAAATCCCTTTTCGAGAAACATAGGGATTGAAGGATATGTCTCGCGCAGTTCATAATGCCAGTCACAAATAATTATATCCTTAGGAATGTTATCAATAGCCGGGTGAGTGCCGTTGAGCGCTGCCTCCCATTCACCGTAGTCTATTTTATTCGCATCGATCAGGCGGTCACCCCACATGAACATTTCCACTCCGCGTTTTTTAACTAAATGATTATATAAATCATTAACGGCTTTAGCAAAGAGTTGTGCCGTATCTTTACCCTTTGTAGATGGAGATTGTTCATTACCCAGAAGAAAAACTTCATCCATACCTACATGAATACCATCAGTTTCAAATGCGTCAATCAATTCATCCATCAGTGCAAAGACAATAGTGTAAACTTCAGGATTTGTTACGTCCCATTCGCGGCAGTAAATGTTTTCATTATTCGGAAAAGCTCCCGGTGTTAGATCGAGATGCGGGTATTTTGTCAGCAACGGAAAGGTCTCTTTTGCCCACGACTGGTGCCCCAGTGACTGAAATTCTATTACGAGACGGATGTCCTGTTCTCTACATATCCGTGCGAACTTTCGCGCACCATCCTTTGATACGGGATTACTACCGCGACGGAGCTCCGCATGCGATTGAAATTGAAAGTTATAGTCTATTTCGAGCACCAGCAGGTTTATCCCTCTTTCAGCAAGTATAGGAATATCCTGAGCAAGCTCTTCAAGCTCCTTATCATCGTTATAATTTAAAAGGTGTAAAGCCCTCCATGTTTCACCAGGATTTGGCCCAATAACGGGACCACGGCGGAGTCCGAGTCGAGCACAGCTCATTTGAACTATAACCATAAGAAGAATCAATATATACGATTTAGTTCTCATAAACTCTCCAATGCAGTATCAAAGATATAGTTATACAGTTATTTCGTTATACATTCATCCCGCCTTCGCCGTCCCGCTTAGCGGGATCGAGGGTGCCACTCAATTCCAACTTGTCGTTGCGAGGATTCCCCGAGTACTCGGGGGAGACGTGGCAATCTCGCCTTTAAAATCTTTGTGCTATTTATTTTAAGCTGAAGTCAATAATATATAAATTATTCATCGTGAAATGCTGACAATAGGAAAGCGGGAATATTCGTACTCGGAGAATCCGCCTTTAGGTGATTATCATCATCAATTCAGGTTCAAAAGGAACTGTAGAGCAATTTTCATGAATAAGAAACTCTAATCCCGGAAGTTTTATATTGTTCTCCAATCGTTAAAGTAAATGAGGATGAGATAAAAATATGAGTGTTCAATTATATACTTTTTTCATCTTTATATTTAATGGAAAAAGCCTATATCGAAGGGAAAATATTATATACATTGTATAATCGAATCGTAAAATGTATATAATAATGCCTTTAAAATCAATAAAAAATGTTTCAACAGCTCGCAATCCGAAGCATATTGACATAAAATGTTCACCTTTTTCACATTATGTATTCATTTTTCGGATAAATCAGATTTTTAAAGCAAAAATACTTGATATTTTACGTAAAATTAATATTTTATAAAAGGAGATTACCCTATGAATCCTTCTGTTCAAGCATTAATAGCCGTCACTCCGATTCTGGCTGCGGCAATTCTTCTAATTGGTTTTCGCTTGCCTGCTAAAAAGGCTATGCCCGTAGTCTATATTGCTGCCGCCGTTATCGCCTCGACTGCATGGGGTGTTCCCGTCACGCGAGTTATTGCCTCGACTATCCAGGGACTTTTTATCAGCTTTGATCTCCTTTATATTATCTTCGGCGCTATTCTGCTCCTGAACACTCTGAAATATTCAGGCGCTATTACTGCCATTCGGGCAGGTTTTACCAGGATCAGCAGGGACAGGCGCGTGCAAGTAGTTATTATTGCCTGGCTTTTCGGTTCTTTCATAGAAGGAGCGTCCGGATTTGGCACGCCTGCAGCGATTGCTGCGCCATTGATGGTGGCACTCGGATTTCCGGCTATGGCTGCCGTCATGATCGGGATGATGATTCAGAGCACACCGGTTACTTTTGGAGCGATAGGCACGCCGATACTGATCGGCGTAAGGGCGGGATTGGAAAATCCTGAGCTCATCTCCAAACTTACAGATGCAGGAACGAATTTTGATAGCTATCTGCGGTTA
>LJUD01000244.1 GCA_001304035.1 bacterium SM23_31
ATTTCACTCGCAGAAATATCAATATTCGGGGTCTTCAAAAGTATGGGCTGTTCAATATCTTCGGGAATCCGTACAGGTATATCTACCGAACGGCGGGCAACAACAATCCTGCAGAGGCGCGAGAGTTCAACCGGATCTCTCCACGTCGCCAATATGCGCAAATTATCTTCACCGATAATGAAAAAGAGGTCATCCCTGGTTAGAGGATGATTTTTCAAAAAGTTCCGAACGGTATCGATGGAATATGACACGTTACCGGGATCGGTTTCATACTCTGCGAGTCTAAAATGGGTATTACCCTGAATTGCCAGGCGTACCATTTCTTTACGCAGTTCGATGTCGATTACTGTCCGGTCGGTGGTTTTGTGGGGAGGAAGTGCTGTAGGTATGAAATAGATAACGTTCAGTTTCAGTTCATCACGAATCCATTCTGCTAAGATCACATGTGCGGTATGAACCGGATTGAATGTTCCGCCAAAAAGTCCTGCTTTCACTAATAAAACCTCGTGAGAATGTCGAGTGTCGAATGTTGAATATCGAGTATCAAGTATCGAGTATCAAGTATCAATTTTTTTATATTTGATTTATTATCGATTTAATATTAATACAGAGCTTTTGTGAAAATTTAATGTACGAACATTTTTGTTTTTTATTACAAACACGTTCCCATTCAACGTCAGCTATGTGAAACATATTAATAATTCCCCCCTTTTGTAAGGGGGGTTAAGGGGGGATTTACTAAATCGATTCACCATCCCGCTTAGCGGGACAAAATTTACAAAAGTTCAGATTAATACTTCATACTTCGCACTTCGACATTCGCACTTCGTAATTCGACATTCTCAATTCATAATTCGTAATTCGTATTTTATTTAAAAAAGGTTGTGTCTGTTTTTGCGATTTCAGTTTTTATTTTAGCCAGCTTTTCGCGTGCTTTTTCAGCGTATGGATGCTGTTTAAAATTATCGATTAACGCTTGATATTTTTCTTCAGCCTCGGAATACTGTTTTAACTTGGCATAACATTCGCCCATTTCATACAATGCACGGGGTACTATGGAAACAGTACCATATTGATTGTAATTAAACATCGCATAATCCAAATAAATTATCGCCGAGTTATAACTCCCCTCTTTCTTATACAGTATCCCTGTATCCAAATCTTTTTCGGCAAGTTTACCATGTAATTCAACAAGCTTATTTACAGCATCCTGAGAGAGTTGTTGATCAAATTGAGAATAAGCGCTGAAATAGAAATTTTCAAATGCTTTAATGGCTTCACTTGTATATTTTTGGTCCAATTCTGTAGGAAAAGAAAGTTTATAATAACACATCCCGATCATATACATCGCTTTTGGTCGCAACATACTCCCTGGTAAAACGCGCTCATACTCATTTTCCGCAATGAGATAATCGCGCAAATTGTAGTTTGATTCCGCCAGAAGGAATTGTGCACTGTCCGAAAAATCTGCAATAATGCCCAGGCGGGCAACCCGGTCGAATAAGACCTTTGCCCTTCTATAGTCACGCTTTAAAAAATACTTCTTCCCCATTTCAAAAACTTCCCTGTAAGTAAGATCTTCACTAAGGTTATATATATTTTCGCCGCACATAATAACCAGTGCTGCAGCACAAGAAAGAAGAACCGGAACAATGCGCAATAGTATTTTCATCTTATTCGAATATCCTTTTAACTTCTGGTTGAAAACAGCAAATAAATAATTGTGCCGGCTGCCGTTAAGACCGTACCTAATTCAAACAAATCTCTAAACCGCTTCTGTTTCGGGAGTTCGGCAATAGTAAATGTTAACGCCGGGTTCTGGATATAATTGATAACATCCGGTGATATATTATCCTTCAAATTTTCACTAAATGTCCTGGCTAATACTACCGCACCGTCCATTCTATTTATTACGTTACACGATACTTGTACTTCAATATTCCTGAAAAGTTTCTTATTATTTTTTTCCTCACCGCCGGCTGCTGTATATTCAACTTTCATTTTTTGTACCTGAAAAGACACGATATACCCCGACTGCTTTTCCAAAAGGACTTTTTGCAGATAATCCTCGGCAATAAGGAATACTTCTCGATTCTGAATAGAGATATACTCCTGAAATGTATTTTCTATAAAACGCTGTTCGGATGTTCTGTCGCTTGACTCAAGAAAATATACCGGTTTATCAGGTTCTAACCCGGTATCGATTAGCTGAAAAATTGTACGGAGCACCGTATTAAAACGTTTGAGGTTGTCTTCAGTCTCATCAGGAGTATTCGTATACGGAATGTTGGAAGAGCAGCCGGAAACCAAGAGTAACATCCAAAAAATGACCGTGAGACGCCTCAGTAATCCGAATGAACGGTGTAACAAATGAATTTTCTTACAGCTCAAGATGCCGCTGCCGCGGCAGTGCTTACATTTTATGATCACAAATACTCCGGTTATTGCTGGAGGCATGCCGTGCGATTAAATTCTGAAGCCGATTGTAAAAAAATGCCATCTATAATTACTTAACGGTGTATTTTCCAATAGTAAAGTATATGAAATTAATGGTGTTGGGTGATTATATTGGGTTTCGGGTGATTTGAAGTAGTTAATATCAATCAATCCTATTCCGGCAGAGAAAATATTCGAGTATTCACCTTTTGAAATTTTCTCCCGGTAGTAACCTCCCCGCAGAGCAATATGCTTAATTTGTGTGGTTTCAAAACCGAAATGAAATTCCTGCAGTCCAAATTTCTCAGGCTTACTGCTTTCGGTGAGATTTCTCACATCAATGCTTAATGTTACATCGCTCCATGGGAAAAATGCAACACCGGCATTTAAAGACTCGTCGGCAATTCTGTCAAACCGGCGGCGAATATCGTGTATACCATTTGAAAAGTTAAAATACGTTATCCCCACCTGGTATCTATTACTCGGGATTACTAAAACTCCGTAACTTAAGCCTGACCCTTCTTCCAAGCCGTCTGTATCGGTATTTCTAATAAAGCTTCCGGCGACGCCGATGCTGACCTGGCTTGACAAATTTATATTTGCAATTGCCGAATGATATACGTTGTCCAGGAAATTATTGCCGTTAAAAACTTTTCCGCCGTCCCTTTTAAAAAATTTTTCTTCATTGAACAGTATACCGAAATCAAAGATACTGGCGCTGAATGTTACCGCCTTAATCAGGTAATGCAGACTCCAGAGTATCGAATTGATGCCAACTTTGCCGTTACCCCGGAAATTCTCCGGTTCACTGTAACTGACCATCGGCATCACGGGATTCAAATGCGCCGATAATCGCATTTTGGAACGGTCGGCAACAAGATCAAATGTGCCCGGATTGTACGAAATGGCGCCTATATCGTCCTCAAGAGCGGTAACGGCGCCCCCCATGGCTATTGCCCTGCTCCGGCTGTTGCTTATCGTGAGGAAAAAATCATCCTGTGCAAAACCGGATGCATAAAGTCCAAAAATGAGCAGAAATACAAGCAGGAATGTTCTCATCGACAGTTTCCGGATATCCGACACCATGTTAAAATATCCCGCTAAGCGGGATTAAAATATTATTACCCTGAATAATTTATCCCGAGTACTCGGGACATGGTTTTACTTTAAACCGCATCCTTAAGGGTGCGGCTCAGGATGCTGTTCAGGTACCGCACCCTGGAATAATATACAAAACCAATATTGTTTTTTAAAGACATTTTTAACAAGCACGTTTTTGAAGATACATTAATAATAAGTTCAAACAGATGTAAAAAATATTGATTATTCTAATTACCTAATCAGCAGCAATCTTCGGGACTGTATAAAACCGGTATCGGCCCTTATTATATAGATATATACTCCTGAAGATGCTTTTTTCCCGTAATTATCGGTTCCATCCCACTTGACCGAATATGAACCGGGAGCAACATTTTTGTTCATCAGTGTTTTAACCTCGTTACCGAGTATATTGTAGATTTTCAACGTTACAAAGGATGATTTCGGAACCTGGAATCCAATTGTTGTTTCGGGATTAAACGGATTAGGATAATTGGGTAATAGTTTATAATCGGATACAATTCTGTCTTGACCAAGGTATGAGAATTTTATCCCGCTTAGCGGGATTAACGCAGTAGAGGTTACAATCAATTCATCCGTGAGAGACATATCAATATCGGAAAAGAGCGCGCCGCCCATTCCGTCTTTCAACATAAACCTGCCGGGTTCTAACATACTTTTGTTCCATTTGACCACAAGCTGTTCATCATACGGAATCGAAAGAAGAATATCCCGTTCAGCCGCCGCATCTTCGGTAATAAAGAGCGCTTCGAGCCCATTCGTATTCTCCTGAAGGAATCGCACATCCAAAATACCTGCGGGCGGCAGCGGGGGCAGTTCAAACATACTGCTCAGCGCCGTAAGCTCAGCGGGATCAGCATTTTTTGTGAAAATTATATTCAAAGCCTTCGACCGGCTGCCCGTCTGAAAAATAACCGGCAGCGTAAACTCCGTATCTTTATTGAAATCGTTTCCATATAAAACTACAGGTGTCTTAAACAAGTTCCCTGGACCGAATGTGAGGGTTGCATTATTCGAGACTTTTATCCAGTAGCCCTCGCCCTGCCGCAGGGAATCGGTTACACGTGAATAGCACCTATCGTACTTGTAGATCGCCTTAATACTGTTCGGCACATCCTGGGTAATATTACCTACGGCTAACGGATAGGATATCGTTCCTATCATGTGCCAGCCCTCGGTGAGATTAAGAACGAGTTTATCAATTGCCCTATCTTCGATCGTAGTAGAATACGCTTTGCTAAGGTTTACCCAATATCCTTTACCTTTCGAGAGGTCGGTAACCATGTTATACCTTTTCTCAAACTCGTAAACCGAGATTGCATCCGGGAAAATACCGCTACGACTTGCATCACCAATGTCCAATCCAAGACTCACCATACTCCAGCCGGCAGGCAGAGCAATGTTCCAGGGTATGGTTGTCAAGGGGACAATGATAATATAACTTATTTGATTCCAGAAACCTGCTTTTATCGTATGAGGAGTAATGCCGGAGGTACCTACGATAGGCTGTCCGATTGTTCCTGTGATGCCGTATATACCGTTGCTCGAGGATACGCCACCGCCGGATATCACGCTATGAGCGACTACTACCTGTGCACAAGACCGGTGCTGAAAGGTAAAAACAGCACTAAAAGCTGCAATAAAAAGAAATATTTTCAATTTTTTCATTTAGACACCATTAGAATAATTGAGAGATATTACGTATAGAATAAAATTGTTTGCATTTTGCTCTCTGTTGGTGTTATCACCAACGGAGAAAAGTGTGTTGGTGATAACACCAACACTCAGCTTCAGTTTTAATTTATTTTTAATGTATTTTTTTATCGTAAACATCCGGATGTAAATATTCACCTTTTTTAAACGTGTTGT
>LJUD01000245.1 GCA_001304035.1 bacterium SM23_31
TCTGTTGTATGTTTTTTCTAAAAACTCGGCAAATCTTATGGTAGAAAGCGCTTTATATACGGTATATAACGGTCCCCAAAAAATGCCTGCCTGCTGCCCGGTGACTACTGCTGCGCTGCGAGGGTCCTCGAATTTCTTTAACTGTCTGGCGATGATTTTCCGCCTGCCGGATTCCCTATTTTGATTGCCGAGAATATCAATAAGTTTGTCCCGTTTATACTCACCGGAATCGATGTGTGCAAACTGCTTCAGCCATGATTCTTTATGTGCCGGTCTGCCGCTGAAAAATTCTTCCACCCGGCTGTAATCCTCGACATAATCCACAAAGAGCCTCGGAAATCCGCTCATGCTGCTGTAAGGAACGGGCCGCATCAGTTCTTTCTCCCGGTGAATATGGTTTGCGGTAATTCACTGTGAAACCGCTATCCGTTTTCATTTCTGTACGTATACATATCAATATGGTTTATACCGAATAATTTTTATACCATGCCATAGAACATAATTTCATTTATAATGATACGGCTGATATGAAAAATTGTATTATTATAAGTTACAATTTATTATTTTTAAATTATATCTGCAATATTTTTTTACTTATCAGACTTGTTGTATTCTAAATAAATCATAAAATTGTTTGGTGGATTTTATTCCGCAGGTTAACAAAAACGACTGATTCGCAATGAACCAACAGGATAAAAACAGGGCTTGTGAATAAAAAGTGTAAATATTTTATGGATTTATTTTGTTTTTTATATGTACATTATATTAAGTATCAGTTGATATAACTAAGTGCAGCCGGGTAAAATTATTATTGTCCGGTAAAATTTCAAAATTGTTTTTACTTGTTTGTTCCCGTATCATTAATTACAATTTCGCTGCGGTCTTTGAGCCGTTGTTTAAGAATGACTCCAGCGGAACGGTGTATTTATCAATTAGCTTTTAATCAGTCAAAGGGAAAGTGTAAATGTTATTAGCCGGCATAGGTGAGCTATTGTGGGATATATATCCTGACGGGCGTTATGTCGGCGGGGCTACGTTTAATTTTGTACACCACGTACAGCAATTGGGTCATAAAGGGCTTATAATCAGCAGAATAGGTAACGACCTTGCCGGAGAGGAATTGCTGCATCTACTGCAAAAACGTGAATTTGATACAGACTTTGTACAAATAGATAAAGAACGTGGAACAGGATATGTAGTAATAACGCTTGATGAAAATGCCGAACCGTCATTCGAGTGCTCACCGGTAGCCCCGTATGACTATTTGGAATGGAATGATGCGCTTTTTGAACTTGCACCACGGATTGATGCAGTGTTATATGGGACGTTTGCACAAAGAAACGATGATGCAGCTAATACAACAAAAGCGTTTCTGCAAGCGTGTTCAAAAGCTGTTAAGGTTTTTGATGTGAATTTCCGCGGATGGGATAAAAACATGCGATCCACGGTTTTTGACTGCCTTCCGTTGACGGATATTATTAAAATGAACGAAAATGAATTCCAGAGAATGAAGGAGTTGTTTCCCGAGTTGCCTGAGGATGCCGCTGAATGTCTGCCGGAATTGGTTAAACGCAATGGATTACAATTAGCCTGCCTGACCGCCGGTAAATGGGGCTGCCTGATTTCCGATGGGCCCCGTACCGTATACTGCCCCGGAATAAAAATACAGCCTGTCGATACCACCGGCGCAGGAGATGCATTTATTGCTGCCCTGACCATAAAGTTCATGGAAGGAGCGCCGCTTCATCATGCCGGCTTATTTGCAAACCTCGTTGCTGTCAATACAATAATTCATAAAGGAGCAACGCCTGTCTATACAATAGATGCAATACGGAATATCGAACAAGCCCGGTATGATCTTAACGTGAAGGAAGAATGGAGGGAATATATGACGCAGGATGTATGAGTTTATATTATTAGTGATGTACTTGAAAAGGTTATATACCCGGATAATTCATAAATTTTTAAAAAGTAAGCAGTATATTAATTAAAAACAATTTATTGTCCCGCTCAACCGCGCCCCGAGAACTCTGGGAGAACTCTGTGAGAACTCGGAGCGTGTGCATTCCGCTGAGCGGAAAGAGAATTTTTTAGATATAGATCCATAAATCCTTTTACCGGTTTAAAATCTTAATCTATTGTGTATCTTAATTTTTGGGAAAAACAAACAAGAACTCATTGACTAATTAAATTGCTTTTTTGATTATTATTATCTACATTAATTGTTTTTTAAATAAGGATAATTACGGCTGAATTAGATTGCGAGTTTCATTTAAGGAACATAAAGTACCCTTAATTATTTTGTTTTTCTGTTGATGTGAGATTTGTCTCTTTTGGTGTGGTCAACGACAGAGAGACGAGTGAGTATCATTGAGGTATCAAGGTAGAGGATATCGATATGAAGAATTACACCCGTGTAATAGAACGCATTCTTGAGCAAATTCATACAAATGAGCGTTTTGTTTTAACCTCGCACGTAAATCCCGATGGCGACGGTCTTGGTTCTGAACTTGCTTTATATTATTTTCTAAAGGACCGGAAAAAAGAAGTTAAGGTCATCAATGCTTCGCCCGTGCCTGTAATGTATCGATTTATGGACCCTGATGCTGCCATTTTCAAAACGTATGATGCACGGAACAGGGAGTATATCATACAATCGGATGTGATATTTGTTCTGGACATTTCCGAAATGCACCGGCTTGGTGCGGTGGAAGAATCAATAGCGCAAAGCTCTGCAGTTCGTATTTGTATTGATCATCATTCGGCAAATAATTTCCCCGGTGATATTTTATTTACTGATGAACAGGCAGTTGCTACTGGTGAACTTGTATTACAGCTTATTAAGCAGAGTGGTTTTCAGATAACACTGCCAATTGCAGAATCGCTCTATATCGCACTGTTAACCGATACCGGCTGCTTCAGGTTTTCAAATACTAATGCCAGAGCTCTTTTATTGGGAGCCGAGTTGCTTGCCTCGGGAGTTAGCCATATGAATGTATGCAGCAAGATTTATGAGAGCAATTCCTGGGAAAAAACACGCCTTTTTGCACGTACGGTTGCTACATTAAAGAAAGAAGTGAACGGGAAAATCGCCATAATGCACATTACGCAAGATATGATGAAAGAAACCGGTACAGTATATGAAGATATAGAGGGATTTGCCGAATTTGCACGCAATATCAAGGATGTTTTGATTTCAATTCTTTTTGTAGAAGAACCCGACGACAAAATTAAAGTTAGCTTTCGTTCGGGTAACAGCGTTATCGTGGATAGATTGGCTGCTGAATTTGGCGGCGGCGGGCATAAAAATGCTTCTGCCGCTGTTATTAAAAATCTAACCCTCTCTCAAGCAATAGAAAGTGTAATAAAGGCTGCAAAACGGTACGTGGAAAATACATAAATAGAATTACTATTGAAAGAAATAATATTGTATAATAAATCTTGGTTGATACTATGGAAGCTTTAATTCGAGAACTATTGGCGAAGATTGGTGAAGATCCCACGCGAGAAGGTCTTATCAATACACCCGGTAGAGTTGCTGCCGCTTATGAATATTTTTCTGAGGGGTACAGGGCGGACCTTAATGAAATCGTGAACGGCGCTATTTTTCAGGAAAATTACGATGAGATGGTACTTGTTAAAAATATAGATATCTTCAGCCTGTGCGAGCATCATCTCCTTCCATTTTATGGCGTGTGCCATGTAGGATATATACCGGACGGGAAAATAATCGGTCTGAGTAAAATACCGAGAATCGTTGAAGTATTTGCTAAAAGATTGCAGATTCAGGAACGATTGACCGACCAGATAGCGGAAACGATAGAGAACATTTTGAATCCAAAGGGTATCGGCGTCGTTATTTCTGCCCGTCATCTTTGTATGATAATGCGCGGTGTAAAAAAGCAAAATACTGTTGTAACTACAAGCAGTATGCTGGGCTGTTTTAAAAGCGACCAGAGAACGAGAGCCGAATTTTTGAGCCTTATAAACCAGACGCAAATGTAATATTCTTTTTAGAGATATAATCGCAATAATGCGATAATTTTTAGTTATACGGCATTGCAAAATGAGCATAGGTATGCGATAGTAATTTAGGGGGAAAAATATAAAGTTTTTTATCGCTGTGTTTCAGGGCGAAGATGGGATGTTTATTGCTGAATGTCCGCCTATCCCCGGTTGCATGAGTCAAGGCAAGACGGAACAAGAAGCTGAGAAGAACATTCAAGAGGCAATCAAGGAATGTTTGAATGTAAGAGCTGAAAAAGGCATGCCTCTAACTGTAGCTATTCGCCAGGTAGAGTTCATGTATAATGCCTGCTGTACCACTCTTAACGCCGCGGAAGGTTGTGAAGAATTTTGAGAAATTTGGCTGGGAAGTAGTTAGTCAGCATGATATTGGACAGATTAAAAGCCATTTGGATTTTAGGAGAAAATTATAATAACAAGAAGTTACAATTTTAAGCTACACCTAGAGTCGTGCATAAACGAAGTACTTCGATTATTTTAAATTATCTGCCATTGCAGATAAGCAAAGGAGGAATAAATGGAGGAGAGGAAATATACAGCAATAGTTCGTAAAAGCAAGCTTGAATATGTTGCAATCTGTTTAGAACTTAATGTTTCTGCTCGTGGTGAAGACCTTGCAGATGTAGAGAAAAACTTAAGAGCTGCAATAGAATTGTATCTGACAGATATAAAAGAACATCCTGAAACTGTTGTATCTTCTATCTCAATTGATGATTTTATCGAATTTTTGAGGGATACAGAGCCGGAGTGGTATAAGGAGCCAGATAAAGGTTTAATTCTAAGACCGCTGGAAATACACGAGGTGCCTTCATATGCTTAAGGTGCCTTCAATGCCCAGTAATGAGCTTGTGAAATTGCTGAAAAAAGGTGGTGCGGTATTTGTTAGACAAGGAGCAACAGACCATGCAATATATTCAAGAGTCGTTGAAGGCAGAAGATATTCCGCTCCTGTTCAAATGGGAAAAAAGACATTGGATCCTGTATATTGCAAAATGGTCTTTAGACAGTTGAAGTTTACAGATGAAGAAATCGAAAAACTACTATCTAAATAATAGGAAGCGGTCAAACGCCTACAGCAGAATAAAACTGATTTGCTTTTCGAAAAAATAGACCGGTATATTTTGAATCTTAAGCAGGTTGCATACCGGACTTTTAATGGAATCATTTAATTTGAATTAATTTAGCTTAGCAGGAAAATTATTTAACCGTACCCCGCTTAGCGGGGTAGTATATAGAAGTTTCTCTGAAACCGTCCGCCTAAATTCTGCAGCTTTTCCGCCAGAGGTGGATCAGCCTCTGGCGGATTGTGCGGCAATTAATAAACTGTCCCTCTTAGCGGGAATGTTTCATTATGAAAGCTCCGGAAAAAATAACTACAGAGCTTGAAAAGCTTCGCT
>LJUD01000246.1 GCA_001304035.1 bacterium SM23_31
GTTGTAAAATTACCTATTGATTTCGCAATGTACAGGAGGGTTCCATCGCCCCCGAATGCTAACATCATATCTGATTTAGCACCAAGTTCTTCATGCGCAATACCGCTGTCGGGTAAATTCAGTATCTTGGTAAAACGGCTGTCTATAATGTAAGAGACCGATTTATCTTCCAACCTCTTAAGCACTTGACAAACAGATTCGCGAATATCTTCACGGTCAACATTGCCGGTTATTCCGAATATCAAAGCCTACTCCATGTAAATTAGACGCTGCTCTACAGTAGTTCCTATGGGAAAGGACGCTGATTATAAATAAAAAAATATAGAATATTATCTGCGTTGATCGCAGCAAATCTGCGTAAATCTGTGTTAAAAAAGTAAATATGACTGATTCAGTTTAAGAAAGAATAGTCAGTTGAAATTCCCCGTTTGTATCTTTGATGATTTTCTGTATTTCTTTTTCGGCGCTTTGTAATTTATCTTTACATAGTTTTGCCAGTGTAATTCCTTCCTGGAACATTTTCACCGTTTCGTCGAGAGGGATATCGCCCTGTTCAAGATTGCTGATGATTTCTTCTAATCTTTTCAAAGCGTCTTCAAATTTTTGTGTTGGCATAGACTTACTCACAAATAATGATGATTTTTTCAATTAACCTGTTCAATACGTCCGGAGGCTTCACCTTTGAAAAATTTCAATATAACTCCGTCCCCGGACGTGAGCTGAGAGCTCTCTTTAACAATGGTGTTATCTTTTGAGCGGTAAGTTATACTAAATCCGCGTTTAAGGACCGCCTCCGGGTTTAATGCATTAATCCGGTTTTCAAGCTGGTTAAGGTATTCTATGCGGTTCTTAATATGGTTCTGGTACGACATTTCGAGCTTACCGGAGAGCATGTCGAGCTGGAGAGACGATTGTTTTATCAAATCCAACGGCATTTGTAATGCCCGTGAACTTTTTAGTAACTGTATTTTTTCGTTCAGGAAATTAAATTTGTCGGTAGTAATGCGGTAAAGACGCCGAAGCCGCTGAATGATTTTCTCCCACTCCTGAGCGGCATCCGGTACAACGAGTTCAGCCGCGGCGGACGGTGTAGGTGCGCGTAAATCCGCCACAAAATCAGCGATGGTAAAATCGATTTCGTGACCAACTGCAGAAATAACCGGAATTTTTGAACGGGAAATTGCCCTTGCAGTACTTTCTTCGTTAAATGGCCAGAGGTCTTCCAGCGAGCCACCGCCGCGCCCTACGATCAATACGTCGACTGCACCGTATTCATTAAACTCGTCAATGGCTTGCGCAATCTCCTCAGCAGCACCTTCGGCCTGTACTTTAACAGGGCGCAGTATTAACTGGACGCCGGGAAACCGCCGGTTTATGATGCTGACAATATCCCGAATTGCTGCCCCGGTAGGCGACGTAACAATACCGACCGTCTCCGGAAAAACCGGTACAGGTTTTTTACGGCTTTCATCAAAAAGACCCTCATCCCGCAGGCGAGCCTTCAATTGTTCAAATGCTATCTGCAGTTCACCGATGCCCAACGGCTGAAGCGTATCAACATCGAGCTGGTAGCGTCCGCTCTTCTCGAAGACTGTGATCCGGCCTTTAGCCAGTACTTTCATTCCGTCCTGCGGGGTAAAGTAGAGGCGCATGTTTTTCCCGCGCCACATTACGGCTGAAAGCTGAGCATGCTGGTCTTTTAATGTGAAATAAAAATGACCTGAGGAATGCCGCTTAAAATCTGAGATTTCCCCTTGTATCAACACTGAATAAAAGGAATCTTCCAGTGTAGTCTTGATAAGCCGTGTTATTTCAGATACTGTGTACCGTGGTTCCGCATCCATTACAATTAGCATAGCCATGGCTTTGCCATGAATTTTTTGTGCATATTGTCGGCTTATTCTGCCTGAGATCTGTATATACAGGAAAAAAAATACCGTCCACTGCTTGAGTAAAATGTATTAAAAATTTTAAAAAAAAGTTCATGGCTGCGTGATAGTAACCATGAACCATTTGATTACCTGTTCTTCTTTTTATGCCGGTCTTTTCTCAGTCGTTTTTTACGCTTATGCGTGGCAATTTTATGTCGTTTTCTCTTTTTCCCACTTGGCAAATTCAACTCCTCCTCGGAAGTATTTTCCCATTATACAACCTGTATTAAGGTTATAATCGTTTGTGTTGGTTATCAACTAAATTTTTTAACTCCTTTGATGGCTTGAATATCGGTACAAATTTATTAGGGATATTCACCTTTTCACCTGTGCGTGGATTACGTGCTACTCGCGGACGCTTTTCACGTACTTTAAAGGTTCCGAAACCCCGGATTTCAATGCCGTTGCCCTCTTTCAAGGCATCTCTGATGGTCGATATGAAACCATTTACCACCGCTTCTGTTTCTACTTTTGTTAATCCGGTGGCGTTTGCAATGATGTTTACCACATCAGCCTTAGTCACGCAACCTCCTTTAATTTAATGTTCGGTCATGTTAATTTTAATACAATTCCAAATTTTTGCTTATTGATTTGTGATAATTATGTACAAAATGCCGAAACACTTTGTAATATATAAACTTACAAGTTTTTATATTACTGATTAAAACACAAAAAGTCAATTAAAAAAAGGAGAATTTTATCATATTTAAGGCATTTTGCCCTTCGGTTGTGATGCCGGAATGATGAGTTTATCGCCGGGGTGGATTACCATTGAATTCCATTTATTGATACGTACAATCTCCGGAACTGTTGTACCAAAATATCGCGCAATGTCCCAGAGGTTATCGCCGCTTTTTACCGTATATATAATAGTCTCACCTTCGGATTGTATTGAAGTATTTGTTTTAAACTGATCGTCAAGATACAAGTATATTTTATCACCCGGATAAATGGTACTGCGCGAAGTAAGGCCATTCCATTCGAGAATGTTTCGGACAGGAATTCCAAAGAAGTTACTGATACCGGAAATGGTATCTTTGTAGCGTATCGTATAGACAACCGTAGTAGTATTAGCTGCTTGCCGGGTCGTAGAGGTGGTCTGTCGCTGAACAGAAGTGGTGGTCTGCTCCTTGGTGGGAGGATTGGACTGCTGCTGTGCAGGTGCCTGAGCATTTTTGGGTAACCAGATTGTTAATTTCTGGTTGGGAAATATGTAACTTTTGGAACTTAAACCGTTCCAGGCAAGAAGGCTGTTGACACCGACGCCGTGTGCATCTGCTATACTCCCGGGATTATCGTTCTTCCTTACAGTATATGCAATCTTAGTGCGGTTATTAGCATCTTTTGGGATTACCGGAGTATTCCTGGATGCAATATTTTGTTCTATGGCAGATAGATTAAATCCACTTGAAGGTTGGTGAATCGTGAGCACCTGACCTATTTGAAGTTTTTTCGGATCACGAATATTATTTACCACCATTATGTGATTTTGGCTCACTCTATACATCTCCGCAATTTCTGATATTGTCTCCCTGCTTCGCACCGTGTGTCTTAAGGAAGTAATAAGGTTTTTATCAGGCACTTTTGCAAAATTAGCTGAAAACCGCTCTTTTGTTCCTTCGGGAAGCCGCAAAACGTATCCTTGCTTTCCTGAAGGTGGTGTAAGAGATCTCCAGAGTTCATTATTTAATTCTTTTACAGCTTTTTCACTTACCCCTGCAGCTTGAGCAATAACATCAAGGCTTGCCTGACGCGATATTTTTACTTCTTCATATGTTTTCGGCGGTTTCATTTCGGGAGGCTTGAAACCATATTTAGCCGGGTCTTTCATTATTTCAACCGCAGCAAGAAACTTCGGTATGTATTCACGTGTTTGGAGTGGCAGAGGCCACTTTAACTGCCAAAAATCGTTTGTTTTGTATTGTTTTATTGCACTTTTTAACCGTTTTTCGGAAACGTTATATGCAGAAAGTGCTAAGAACCAATCTTCATTCCAGTAATAATACAGGTCTTTAAGATGTTTAACGGCTGCACGCGTTGATTTTACCGGGTCTCTGCGCTCATCGATATAGTTGTCTATTTTTAAACCGTTATTTTTTCCGGTTGCGGAAATAAACTGCCACATGCCGACCGCCCTTGCAGACGATGAAACCGCAGGATTAAATCCACTCTCTATCATGGCTAAATATGCAATCTCATCGGGAAGACCTTCTTTCCTGAGAATTTCGAATATCATGGGAAGATATGTCCCGGACCGTTCAATCCATACTTCGAAATATTTATGCTGGTCGCCTGATTTAAACCGCTCTATCCATTTTGAAACGCGGGTGTTGATTATTTGAGGGATAGGTGCCATTGTTGAGTTTGCAGGAGGCGTTGCAACAGGTACCGTATCATTTTCTCTTTCAGCATTTAGTATTTCTTGTAAGATGGTTGTTTCTTGCTGCTGAATATCTGTTGAAGTAACATTAATTTCAAATCCCTCTTTTTGCAGGATTTCTCCCCAATTTTTTAGTATTTTGTCTTTTATTGTGATGTATTCCTGAGATTGTACATTGTTTTCATCATCTTCGTATTCTGTTATAATATCATATGCCTCTTCATAGACCTGGCGGACTGCGAGAGGGTCTCCTGCTTTTTGGAACTCGGTTGCCTTATTATCAATAATTATGAGTTTTTGTACAATATTCGTCCCGAGGACTCGGAGTTCTTTATCCAGCTCGGCGAGATGAGCAGGTTTTTCATATGGCAATTCAGCCGGAGGTTTTGGCTGAGTAGAATTTATTGGCGGAACATTTGCGGTTTGTTTTTTACAATAAAAAAGGAGAGAAAACAGACATAGCATTACGATTATACCACGGACTTTCATAGGTATCTCCTAACTATACTGGATTGAAATATACTTATTTTCAATATCGGCTTTACGCCGTATTTACTATAATATTACTATTATCCCACGCGGCAAAATATAGTTCAGCGTTTTTCCTTAATACGGGTTGCTTTCCCGGTCAGCTTTCTTAAATAATATAACTTGGCTCTCCGCACCTGACCCCGGCTCGCCACTTTGACTTTTGATATCATAGGTGAACTGAGCGGGAAAATTCTTTCCACACCGATGCCCTCGGATATCTTGCGGACGGTAAACGTCCGCGTTGAACCGAAACCGCGGAATTTTATTACAACACCTTTAAAAACCTGTATCCGTTCTTTATCCCCTTCAATAACCCGTACATGGACTTCAACAGTATCGCCCACATTAAATTTGGGATAACTCTTTTTTTCGACTTTTTCTTCAGTTACTGCCGTTTCGCTCATTCTTGTTTTCCTTTATTTCCGCAATATATTTCAAATATAAATCATTTCTGTTTTTTACCGTTTTTTGAATTGATTTTTGCAGGCGCCATTCCGCAATCTTTTGGTGATTTCCTTGTAACAAGACTTCCGGAACAGATA
>LJUD01000247.1 GCA_001304035.1 bacterium SM23_31
CGGCGGCGGTTTTGAATTTAAGAACAAAATAGTAGGAGGTGTAATTCCTTCTAAATATATCCCTGCTGTTGAAAAAGGCGTCGTTGAGACGATGCAAACAGGGATTTTGGCAGGTTATAAAGTTGTTGATATACAGATAAAGCTATATGACGGCTCTTTCCACTCTGTGGACTCATCTGATATGGCGTTCAAAATTGCAGGTTCAATGGCTTTTAAAAAGGCTTTTATGGAATCTAAACCCGTTCTTCTTGAACCGATTTATGAAGTTGAAGTAAAAGTGCCTGAAGAATTTATGGGGGATGTCATGGGGGATCTCTCCGGAAGACGTGGTAAAATTCTGGGTATGGATACTGAAGGGACTTTTCAACTTATTAGAGCCCGAATCCCCTTAGCGGAATTATACAGATATTCTACTTCTTTGCGGTCGCTTACGTCAGGTCGTGGTATGCACCGGAGAAAATTCTTAGGGTATGAAGAAGTTCCCGCTGACATCGCAGAAAAAATTGTTCAAGAAAGCCAGGAGGCTAAAAAGAAACAGAATTGAATATACATTTATATTTTGGTTCTTCAGATACCGCTCAGCGGGATTTGCAAAAATTAGCGGTATGTTCTTGTATATGTTTGGTCTTATCCCCGTAGGAATCCCGAGTACTCGGGATTCCTACGGATAAACACAATAGTATATCAGGAAATTCAATCATTTCCGACATTTTCAGCTATATGCAAACAAATTTCCTGATGAACCTATATTTTATTCTGTCGATAGGGCAGGGAGAAAAGTATGAAACAGTTGTGGGCACCCTGGAGAAGCCGGTATATTGAATCACTGCATAATTCTAAGAAAGGATGTGAATTCTGTCGAATCGAAAAACAAAATCAGGATGATAAGACGTTTATTGTATCTCGCCATGAATATAATTATGTAGTACTTAACATCTATCCGTACAATAACGGGCACCTGTTAATTGTTCCGTATGAACATGCGAATGATACAACGGTTCTTCCTCCTGAAACGCTTAATGAAATGATGCAATTAATTCAATACACTATGAAGGTTTTAAAAAATGTTTTCTCTCCTGCAGGATTTAATGTAGGTTTGAATATTGGAGCTGCCGCAGGAGCAGGAATAGCAGAACATGTGCATTTTCATATAGTACCCCGCTGGCAGGGGGATACGAATTTTCTTCCGGTATTAGGTGAAACTAAGTTGATATCACATGATTTGAAAGAAACTTATGAAAAAGTAAAATCAGAATTCCGGAAAATCGTTCCATAAATTGTCAATATAAAGTTTTGTGTGCAGCAGATACCAGTTTCAGCCGCCCTTTGCGCATTTTACATCTCGCGCCGCTTAATACTGCGGGTGTGCCATATACATTTCTTAAGGCAGAAAGAGCTCTCGGTTACGAAAGTCGCTTGATCACTTTCACAAAGCATCCTTTTCATTTTGATGAAGATATCTGTTTAAATCTACCGTTCATTACTACACCCGGGCTGCACACGTTGAAAAAATTGTTAAAAAGTCGTTCAATATCTTCTAATGATGATATTTCTCAAATCCCGCCGGTACGTAGATGTAACAGGTTTGAAAAGCACTTATTCCGGCTGAGAGATAGGGTCTGGAGTAGAAAAATTACAAATTTTCTGAATACGTTTGATATGAATTCATTCGACCTTTATCAGCTTGATGGCGGAGCAGGGCTGTATCATGATTCACGCATTATTAAACAGTTATCAAAAGAAGGGAAAACAATAATTTGCATGTACCTTGGGAGCGACCTGAGAATGCGCGGTATAATACCCGAGATTAACGGCATAAGTTCGTGTAATTTCACCGTAGAATATGATCATATTGACCTTTATCCCGGTATTTGCCATGTTCCGTTCCCGTTTGATTTTTCAGATTTTCATTTTAGCGCTGCCGATAATGAAAAAACACCGGTCATTATCGGGCATGCTCCCTCGAAAAGGTCTAATAAGGGCTCCGATTATATTTTAAAAGTGCTACAACAATTACAAAAATTTTATTCTTTTGAAATTTGTCTTATTGAAAATCAGCCTCATTGGAAGGCATTGGAACTTAAAAGTCAATGCAGCCTGTTTATTGACCAAATTAGTGATCTGGGTTACGGCATTAATGCTGTGGAATCTATGGCAATGGGGATTCCAACCTTTTCCAACTTGATGCAGCGCTTTAAAGAATCATATCCAAATGCACCTATTGTTGAAGTTACGTTTGATGATTTAAAGGAAAAGTTAATACCTTATATAAAATCACCCGAAATGAGATTAAGCGTTGGAAAAGCCAGCCGTGAATGGGTAAGACAGGTTCACGATGCAGTAAATGTTATTCAGGAAATTCACGGCATTGTTGCTCACTGTGTTACTGATAAAGGGAAAAAATAAATACAACCGAATATACTTTTTCGGGGAAAATAGCGTTTTTTAATTAAGGATAAAAAATAAATATGATTTCGCTATTTTACTATTTTGTAATTGCAGTGTTTATGTTCATATATAATCCTTGTACAAGTGAAAACACATCAATAACAACATGGGAAATTAATAAAAAAGAAAATTCAAACAGTATTAATAATCCGGCTGAAAAGGAATCTAATAATATTCAGCTTCGGGTCTTCAATATTAATGGTATCTCCGAAAAATTTAAAAATCTTATACTTTCAGGAATACTTTCCACATACGAAAACTCGCCAAATTTAGGGGAAGCTTTTGCTGCTTTTGATTCACTCATTCAGATGAGACCGGACAGACCCGAAGGATACTTTTTAAAAACGGCATTGTTTTTATCACTGTATCAAATAGATAATTCTACTGCTAATTTCGATAGTCTAAAAACTTATGTTGATAAAACTTTAGCAATAACAGAGAATCAGTTAAAATATTATCCGAATGATCAATATTTGCTTTTCTATCTTGGAGTAATATACGGTAATATTGGATTACAGAACCTACGGCAAAAAAGCTATTGGAATGCATACTGGAATGGTAAAAAAGGCAAAGACTATCTTGAAAAAGCAATAAAAGTTGATCCGACACTTGCCGACGCAGAACTTGGGCTCGGTATATTTCTCTATTTTGCCGATATTATGCCGAAATATATTAAACCGCTGATGTTCATTGTTGGTTTATCCGGGGATAGAGAAAAAGGATTAAAAAAGATACGGTTTGCCGTTGAAAACAGCGCTCTTTCAAAAGTAGAAGCATATTATTTTCTTGCAACAATCCTGAACAAATATGAAGGTAATATCGAGGAAGCGCAAAAAATATATAAAATGCTTCATAGTGAATTTCCAAAAAACCTTTATTATCACTACTCTATGGCTGTATCCTCTTATGAAAATGGTAATTACCTCGAGGCGAAAAAAATATTCGAGGAAATGAATGCAACATGGAATCGATATTATTCTCGTAGTGTAACGTACTATTTAGGGTGTATTTTACATGCTGTTGGCGATTATTATAATTCCACTATTTATTTGAAGTCGCTTGCATTTTCGTACTCAGAACGTTTTAAAGACAGACAATGTGAAACATTCTATTTAATAGGATTGAATTATGAATATCAAAATGACCGGGAAAATGCTCTGGTTTATTATAATTATGCAAAAGAAAACGGATCTAAGCTGTATTCCGAAGAAATAAAAAATCTTCTTAAAACACCTCTTAATTCTGATGATAAAATCGTAAAACGGGTAGATACTTTAATAAATTCAGAAGCATATTCTGAGGCTGAGAAAATATTGCGGGAAAAATTGAATCAAATAAAAAATAGTAATATAAGTAATACACAGTACAGCGCAATGTACAATTTACAATTAGCAGAGGTTTTGTTTCGGCAAAATAGGTTTGGTGAATTCCGAACCTTTTTTCAGGATTATACAGAAAAGCAGTACAAAGAAAATGATATATTCTTAGCCAGGTACCATATTCTGGGCGTGGTTACCAACATAGGAATGAATAACGATACCGCCGAAGAACATATTAAAAAATTGAAGAAAATTGATTTAGAAAAATTACCGGTTTATTACCAGCGTAAATTCAATGAACTGCAATTTCGATTATTTGGTGAAGTGAAATATAGATAAGTTTACATTTAAAAAGATGAAATATTTCAGTATTATTGAATTATATCAGTTAAGGTATTTATACTTTTGAAAAAAAAGCCGAATATTAAAGTAGTATGTTATAAAAACTCATCGACTGTTCAATGAAAAAATATTATCCAATACTTCTTACCGGTTTACTTTTAATAACGTTTGTACTATCGTGCGGGATTATCGGTAAAAATATGACGAATATTCCGCGAAAAGAGCCCGTTCCGGAATATATGGAATTTTTTAACATTGGTAAGCAGGCGTATGAAGAGGGCAAATTAGATGAAGCCGTTGATGCGCTGCAGAGAAGTTTAGCAATAAATCCGGACTTTGTACCCGCCGCCGAGATGTTAGGCTTTGCGCTTCTTGATTTGAGTGATTATGATGGGGCTTTGCATCAATTATCTGCCGTTTTGACAAATAATGCCTATTCCGTTAAGGCGCGCATAGGAGTTGGGCATATATATCTTTTGAAAGAAGATTTTCAAAAAGCTGTTGATGAATTGGATATAGCTATAACCGTTGAACCTGCAAATGCAGATGCGTATTTTTACAGGGGACTTGCTTTAAAGCAGAAGGGCGATGAATATTTAAGCACAACGTCATTTGTCAGGGCAGTTATTCACGATGAATCATACAGAGCTACAGTCGCAGGGCTTATACCGTTAACGGAACCTTGGGTGGCAAATCTTTTTAAGAAAGAATTCCTCGCAATCGAGACCAAACCTTCAATAAACAGGGCGGAACTGGCTGCATTATTGGTGGCGATTATCCGGGATCAACGCGTGTATTCATCCACATTGCAGACAACAACATTTCAACCACCGCAGATGTATGATATGGGACGTCAGGTTGTTACCATATCCGACGTTCCGGATGATTTTTGGGCAAAAAATGAAATATATAAGGCAGTAAATGCAGGATTGATAAAGTTGTACCCGGACCAATCGTTCAAACCGGAGCAGCAAGTCGTAAAATCCGAATTTGCATCTTTACTGCAGGCACTTCTAATGAGAATACTTGCCGAACCGGATTTAGCTGTAAAATATATTGGAGAAATCTCGCCCTTTAACGACCTCAACAGCGCCCACTGGGCTTATAATGCCGCAAGGATTGTCATCGAATATAATCTTTTGCAGCCGCGTGAACCGGACTACTTTGGCTTGGATGATCCTGTTTCTGCGCTTACCGCAATACAAGCCTTTGAACTTATTAAAAAATGAATCTGTTGTAAATTGAGGTTATATAAGAATATAAGAAAG
>LJUD01000248.1 GCA_001304035.1 bacterium SM23_31
GCCGCATTTGCGGTAAAAGCGGCAAAACACGTATCCCCGCAGACACCGGTTATCGCGACCATGACATTTGATGAAACCCCAAGAGGTTTTTATACGGTAATGGGAGTAACCGTACAGAAAGCAGCCGAAGGACTCCGGGAAGCCGGAGCAGACATAATCGGCTCCAACTGCGGGAACGGGATCGAGAATATGATTAAAATTGCCCGCGAGTTCAAACAGGTTACTACGCTTCCCGTAATGATTCAATCCAATGCGGGTAAGCCCAAACTCATTGGAAATACGGTTAATTACCCTGAAACGCCGGAATTTTTTGCGGAAAAAACACGTGAATTAATAGACGCCGGAGTCTCAATAATCGGCGGCTGCTGCGGCACCACACAGGAACATATCCGCGCAATTAAAAATGTTGTTGATTCACAGAAATTAGGATAAAAGAGAGCCAGCATTTTTATAAGTTATATAAAATTATTTTGTATAGTCAATGCATACGAGTTACATTTAGGCAATAAAAAACTGAACACATGATTTTTTTTCTGATTGCAATCGTTATATTTACTTCGATGTACGGTTTTATCGGCTGGCGGATAATCGTCCCTGCAAGTCTTGTTCCCCCCTGGAATATGATCGCATGGGGAATACTGATAGTATTTATGCTTCTTCCCCCGGTATCCATTGCGTTCCGGGTATATGGAATCGATAATACCTTGAGTAATATTCTGGCGTGGATCGGATACATGAGCCTGGGATTTTTCTTACTGGTATTTAGTCTTATAGTTATGCGGGATCTTGTCTGGTTTGGAGCGCTGATTGTGCAGAAGTCATTTTTACTGGTGCGTGCTTTATTGACAAATACCGGTACTGTAGAATTGTTGAATCTTGAACGCCGCCGATTCTTAGTAAATTCCGTGAACCTGAGTATCCTCGGTATTTCCGGCGCACTGGCGGGATACGGATTTTTTGAAGCACGCCGCCGCCCGGCAGTAGTAGAAATATTTGTCCCGGTTGATGATTTACCGGATGACCTCGAAGGTTTCCGCATCGTCCAGATAACCGACATTCACGTCAGCTCCACTATCAACCGCAGTTACGTGCAAGCAATTGTCGATCAGGCAAACAATGCTGAACCGGACGTTATAGTTTTCACCGGCGACCTTGCGGACGACACCGTCCCGCATCTTCGCGATAATGTGGCTCCCCTTTCACAGCTCTCAGCACCATACGGCTGCTATTTTGTTACAGGCAACCACGAGTACTACTCAGGAGTGGAAGCATGGATTGAAGAGGTTAAACGGCTGGGATTTACGGTATTGCTGAACGAGCACCGTATTCTGCAGCGCGGCGAAGGCAGTATACTTTTGGCAGGAGTAACGGACCATGAAGCCGGCAGAACTCTCCAGCAGCATGCTTCCAGCCCGGAAGCTTCCCTTAACGGAGCATCGCCAAATCACGTTAAAGTGCTTCTTGCACACCAGCCTCGCAGCATTTATTCCGCTTCAAAACTCGGATTCGACCTCCAGATTTCCGGTCACACACACGGAGGGCAGTTTTTCCCCTGGCATTTCGTTGTTGGTCTTCAACAGCCTTATATTTCCGGGCTGCACCGGCATGATAACACATGGATTTACGTAAGCCGCGGTGCCGGATACTGGGGACCGCCGCTCCGCATCGGCTCCCGCTCGGAAATTGCCGTTATCATACTGACCGCAGCAAAAAATCCGTCAAATTCTGAATAGACTAATTATATTTTTATTAGACTGGATTGATCTCATCTAAAAAATATGGATTATCAGAGAAGTTAGTAACTGATAAAGAAATAGTATTTAAATAGTATATAATAATTTTACGAAAAGCAAATAAAAAAGCATTGCATTTCTAATAACCTTCTGCAACCGAAAAACCAAAGAACACGTCTGAACCACTGATACCCATGATTAAATGATTATTATGATGAAACCCCGCTGAGCGGGATCATGTATATCATTTCATCAGCGGTCATCTGCGGTTCTGACAATTATGTATATTCACCATGGAACAAGCCATTGTCTCGGATTTATCGCAAGTACTCATTATTTTGAAGAATAAAAAATATTAAGAAGAGATTGTGACTCAACGATATTCGCATTACTTAATCATATCCGTGCGGATGAGAATATCGAATCCGTCAAAATAATACCGGCGGAGACCGTCATCCTCGTCAAAGTTACCTCCCCCCTCGAATATTGTTTCAAACGCTTCTCCCACCCGCGGGATAACCTCGCTATTCACCCATGGATCGTTATGCCCCGAGCAGAGGAAATCGTATTCATGGATGCGGCTCGTGAGTTTTTCAATCGATGCCATATAGTCATCGATATTCACGTCCGACGCATGGGCATAGAGCGGTCCCGGAAAGAACGTATCCCCGGTAAAAAGTATGCGGTTATCAGGATCAAGCAGGCAAATCGAGCCGGGAGAGTGACCGGGAGTGTGAATCACTTCCAGTATGCGCCCGCCGAGGTCGATAGTTGTGCCCTCGTCCAGCAGGTAAGTCGGCTCGACAGGCGGAATCGTCCAGGTTTTCGGGTCGAACCCTTCCGGGAGCGGTTTCCACAACGATTCTATACTGATGTGCCTCTGCAGAAATGCGTTATCGATGCCTTCAATAAGCCGATTAATCTCCGAGGCATCCTCGTAAATGGCGATTTCTTCAAACTGATAGTTGTTGCCGACATGGTCGAAGTGGGTATGAGTATTTACCACCGACACAGGCAGGTCGGTCAATTCCGATACCACCTGCTTCAAATCACCGATACCGGTGCCGGTATCGATGATTATTCCGCGCTCTTTACCAAGAACAAGATAACTCATCGCCTCCTCAAATTGATAGGGCTCATAAATTGCGTACGTACCCTCGGTGAGCTTGTAAACCTCGAACCACGATTGAAATGTACCTGCATTTTCTAATGTGGCATACACCGGGCGGGGCAAATTCTCCCACCAGTTCTCAGGCTGAACAAGCTCCGATGGTTTCTCACCGGGTGCGCACGAAAGGATGAATACTCCAATTACGGCACACATGAAAATCCATAATTTTCCGTTCATGATAACCTCTAATAGTAATATTTAAAAAATATTGATTTATGCAATACCCGCATCTCTATAATAAAAAAACTTGTAAAGACATGCAATAGAAATTCTTTAAAAATATTGCATTTATATTTGAGGGCGAACGAATGATGCGATTCGTTTTAATTATAAATACAGAAAAATTAAAATAAAATACACAAGTCAATAAAATTCGGGGACATAATACATATTTTCTGACAGGCGGATTAGGTTGTTGTATATTTATTTACGAGACTATTTAATTTTTTGTAAATTATTTTGGGGTTGCCCGATTTAATCATTCGAGATATTCATGAGGCTTCTGATCTGGTTCTGAAATTCTAACACTTTCCCCGCTTAAACGCTAATATCAAGAAAAATAAGTATTGTATCCCCGCAACATATAGCATTACGTATTTAAACACGCTTTATAGTTTAGGTGGAGGAGTAAATAATTTTACTGTCTCGTCCTGCAGCAGTACCCAGATCGTGTAGATCCCAATGGCGGTTCCAATCGGAATCCAGAATAAGTCCAAAACGGCAATTATCAGCACAAGTATCCTTGCCCACGGCTTATACTTCAGGAGACCTATGCCGCCAATAATATCAGGTACAGATATCATAATAAAAAAAGCGGCAACTACTATGCCGACAATTGATGTAATTGCCATTGCTTCCGCATCACCCGAAAGAAGCCCCCCACCGACAACGGCTACAAATATAATCAAAGCAATAAAAACTCCAAGGGCGCCGAATCCGATGTTGAGCGCTGCAAACAAAGTAACATGCTTTTCCATGTTTTCCTCACTATTACTGTTAATTTTAATGTGAAGTGATTTTATCTAACAATTTGAATTGTTACTAAACGATGTGTCTTCCAACTTATAATCAGACTGTCTAAATATTTTGATACGGCAGCCTGAACCGGTATAATATTTTGCGCTGTATACCGTCTATACTTTTTATATAATTAAAGCTTGATATTAACAGATAAAATCGATTTTTGCAAGTGTTTTTTCATACATTCACTGTCAAGTTTTTAAGTCCGTTCTAATTACAACGCTCTTTTCAGATTTTTATTATACAGGGAATTCAATAATTTTCAGTGTGTGAAATATTGCGTGAGAATTCGGGGACATAATACATATTTCCTGCCGGGCGGATTGCATGGTTTTATATTATTTAATGTTGCTATTTTTTAGATAAATTTTCAGGGTCTGTCCTATTCAAATTGTATATGTACGAGGATTTCGATCAAATCCTTAAATCCAAAAATTTCACCTACGTTAGATTAAGTAACAAGAAAAATAGGAGTTGTGTTCCCGAAACGATTCGGAACAACTCTGCACGGCAGGCTATTAAAGAAATGAAGGAAACGAGGGAAGCGGCGCTTAAAAGAAATGCAAAGCAGGGTAATTGATATTTCTGCAATTGCATGGCAAAATCCCAAAGTAAATGAATAAGTAAAAAATACTTGCAAATAAAAAAAATATTCCGTAATATAAAATTGTATATATTCTAATCTTCTTGCGAATTCTATTTTTTATTCTACTGTTCCTGTTGATACGAGCTTTCATTAGTTTTTCATTGGTAGTGAATTTTTTAATAACCGTAGATAAATTGCGGATTATCACTCAACACTTTGATAAAAATTGTGTAATATTATTATGAAGATTTTCCGCAACCACGTTAGGTTGATTACATTAATTAATCGAAAAAGGGAATTTTTGTGAAGACATACAAACGATTTAGATTTGGGATTTTATATAGTTGTATTTGCTGTATATAGGTTTTTATACCTGATCTTTATATGCAATAGCTAGACTTAACAAACACTTTGGAGGATTACGTTCCTTTGACTGATATTGTCGCCTCAATTTTCAGGTTGAACAATGACCGTAACTTTTTTGCTCCTAGTTTCGACGTACAATATACCGAGAAGGAGACGGGAGTCTTTTGGCTGATAAATACCGGCGGGACTCGTGCATACTTTTTTCGTATCGGTTAAGATTTAGACAGGGATTTCAAGATTCAGTCTGCTGATAGCCATTTTATGGCAACCAGACTGCTTACTTCGCTCCTTCTAAGCGGCCATGGTTTTTTTCGTGCAGAGGCCGTGGGAAGATTATTTATTGAGAATATTACTGTAAAACGAGAACTGAAAATTCACACACATCTGGATCTTTGGAACTTAGCCGGGTCGCAGACCAGGGATGATCAGGCACTCAATGAACTGGAAGATTGGTATCCGTTCATTTGCCAAAACACGTTATTCCGAAGAGCATCTG
>LJUD01000249.1 GCA_001304035.1 bacterium SM23_31
GACGGCAGCGGAAATCCGAAACAGATTATCGGACGTCAAGGATTTGGTCCAGGTGAATTCGGTAGTTGGATTATTCCATACATTACCGAGACAGGTTTTATTACCGGGATAATCCCGGAAAGTGGCGGTTCAAGTTATAATCTTTTCTCTCCCGACTATAAATTTATTGAACGGAAAAATATGCAGTTCAGTGAACTGGATAAGCAATGGAAAAAGGAACATGGTCTGAGTACAGTATTATATGATGGAGTCTATTCTTACTCTCAGGAGGAGCGACTAATTTGTTCGAAGGCTCTTGGGAAACCTGAAGGAAAATCAGAAAAATGGTACTACGTAATTGCTTATCAAAATAAAGGTGATACAAAAGTTATATCTGTTCAAGAAGACCCGCTCAATACGAGCCCGTCTATTAAAGAAGACGGCGTATTTCTTTTTCATCTATTGCCGGACCGCAAATTTGTGTATACTAACTCACATATAAACAGGTCATTCAAAGATGGGAACTGGTATTACAGTCTATTCGTTTACGATCTGAAAACTCACGAACAGAAGGAAATCAAACGCTTTTACAATCCTGTTTCCATACCGGATTCCGTTATTTACCGCACAACAGAATATCCTGAAAATCTACCTGAATATTTTCTTGAGTCACTAAAAAAAGAAGAAAGAACCCGGAGAGAGAAATTAGAAGCTATCAAAGTATACGCGCCTCTGCATCATATTATAACCGACGGAACGTTGATCTTTGCTTTAACGTGGGAGTATGATAAAGAAAAGGGGTGTATTGTTGAAATTATTGACAGTATAACAGGCAAATATCTCCGCTCAGCATATTTTCCGTTTATTCCGGACTTTTTAAAGAACGGATACGCTTATAGATTGAAAACAGGGAGCGACATTTTCCCGGAAGTAGAAAAATACAAAGTCAATCCTGCGGTTTACAGTAAATAGATGTATTGTAGTGGCAGGTTTACCGCGAAGCGGTTCCTTCGGAAAAACCTGCTCATACTTCATAAAATCCCGCAAATACAAGCGTCAAAGAAATATCCTCAATTTCAATACCGCGGGTTCGGTGCTGGTCAATGGAACTTGTTATCCTTCCGTGCATCAAAATAAGTACCTGAACTTTTGTAAAAATTAATTTTTCGCATAATCTCAGTTTGGATAATATTGACATATAGAGATTGCTTCTCCCCCGAGTACTCGGGGGATCGCAATGACATCATTATTCTTATCTGTCGTTGCGAGGCTCCCCCCCGCATACTGCGGGGGGGAGACGTGGCAATCTCAATACTGACTCTAAATCAAGATTTATATGTAAATTTTAATTACAAAAGTAAGTATTGGAATTTCTCTTGACAAAGGTAGTAATAAGAAGTATATTATACTACTAATTAGCCCTTATTACTACTTTTCGATCTTCTGATAAGGAAATATAACAAAAGGAGTTTCAAGATGGCAGTATCACCCGGTAAAGTACGTGCGCCAAAACGAAAGGTTTCGGTATCCTTAAGTGATGAAGCTATTAAAGGTCTTGAACGTATCGGGGTACAGTACGGGCTTAAGCTTTCCAACATGCTTGAGAGAGCCGCCCGCTATTATCTTGAAGAATATGAGGATATAGAAATTGCATATCAACGTTCTAAAAGCGGGGAGGAAACATTACGTGCCGAAGAAGCAAGAAAATACCTCGAACTGGACGATTGAATATACACTTTCTGCATTAAAGGAATTAAAGAAGCTGCCAAAAGACGTCAGACGGCGAATTTATAACAAGATTGACGAATCGCTGCTAAAAAACCCGTATGCAGGCGAACCGCTGGAAGGACGGTTAGAAGGTTTTTATAAATTCCGAGTAGCCGACTATAGAGTGATTTATGAATTAAAAAAAGAGCGTATTGTTATTCTGATTTTGCGAGTCGCCCACCGGAAAGACGCGTATAGATTCCCGCTTTAAACGTAGGGATTTGATTTATCAAATCCTTGCCGAAATTATCTCGAAAAAGGAGTCCTGATGAATATATACATGATTATCATACTTGCAGCGCTCATTGTTGATTTTGTGGTTAGTCTTGTTACCGATACCCTCAACTTGAAATCGTTGGACGAGACGCTTCCCGCAGAATTCGAGGGCGTTTATGATGCCGATACGTACAAAAGGTCACAGGAATATACACGGGTTAATACAAAATTCGGGTATATCGTGTCTTCTTTCGGTCTTGCTGTTATGCTTATTTTCTGGTTTGCCGGCGGTTTTAACTGGCTCGACCAGACTGTCCGCGGCTGGGTGTCACATCCTATATGGACAGGTTTGCTCTATATCGGCATTTTGGTGATTTTTAAAATGTTGCTGTCTCTGCCGTTCAGTATATACGGAACATTCGTTATCGAGGAGCGGTTCGGTTTCAACAAGACTACGCCGGCGACCTTCATTAAAGATTTAGTCAAAGGCATTTTGCTCGGAATAATCATCGGAGCACCACTGGCTGCGGGAGTACTGTTTTTCTTTGAATATGCAGGTGCGCTCGCCTGGCTGTATTGCTGGCTTATTACAATAATATTCATGTTGGTAATGCAGTATATTGCACCGACCTGGATAATGCCGCTGTTCAATAAATTCATGCCGCTGGATGCAGGCGAATTGAAGGATGCGATCACGGAATATGCGAAATCGGTAAAATTTGCACTGAAGGGAATTTTCGTTATGGACGGTTCGCGCCGTTCCACCAAATCAAATGCGTTTTTCACCGGCCTCGGCAAAAACAAACGCATTGCCCTGTTCGATACGCTCATCGCGAAACACACGGTAGGCGAACTTGTTGCGGTTCTTGCACATGAAATCGGGCATTACAAAAAAAAGCACATCATCAAGGGCATGGTCATTTCTATCCTGCACACGGGAGTAATGTTTTATCTTGTATCCATATTCATCAGCCATAAGGGGCTTTTCGACGCTTTTTTCATGGAGCAGACCTCTATTTACACCGGGCTTATTTTCTTCGGTATGCTCTATGCACCGATCGAGACGATCCTCTCGATATTTATGAACATCTTCTCGCGGAAAAATGAATATCAGGCAGATAAGTTCGCTGTCGAAACAACAGATAAACCGGATGATATGGTCGCTGCGCTCAAAAAGCTCTCGCACGACAACCTCTCGAACCTGACGCCGCACCCGCTCTACGTTTTTCTGAATTATTCACATCCCCCCGTGCTGAAACGGATCGAGGCGATACGTGCGGAGTGAGGTTATTAAACATTTGGTTCAATTTTGCAAATTGAACCTGCGGAAAACCTGGGGAATAACACAACAATTGTATTGCGCAACAAATCAGTTGCCATATACTGCTTGGCGGGAGCATCTTTGCAAAATGCTCAAAATGTTTTAATCAAAGTAGAATTGGTAATTAAACCAACATGAAGGAAAACATCGTGAAGGAAGGGAGATGCTATATCGGGACGAGTGGGTGGAGTTATTCGCATTGGTCAAAGGGCGTATTTTATCCGCGGGGAATGAAATCGGGCGAATGGCTGCCGTTTTTTTCACAGCGCTTTTCTACTGTCGAAATCAACTCATCCTTCTATCGTCTGCCTAGTTCGGAGATGTTCAAGCGGTGGCGGGATGTAACAGGCGATGGATTTCAGTTTGCCGTCAAACTATGGCGGCGCGTCACACATGAAAGAAAACTTGCGAACTGCACACGGGAACTGAAAGACTTTTTTACCGCTGCCGCAGAATTGGAACCGAAGCTCGGTCCGCTTCTAATACAGCTTCCCCCCTTTCTCAAGTGCAACCTCGAATTACTCGATGGCTTTTTATCTGAACTTAATAATGCAACTGTCGAAACCCGGTGGAACGTAACGGTGGAATTCCGGAATACGGAATGGCTGTGCGAACCGGTCTATCAACTGCTGAACCGCTATGATGTTTCTCTCTGCCTTGCAGATATGCCGCGGTGTCCAATTACCGAACCAAACAATGCAAGCTTTGTCTATATCCGGCGGCACGGTCCCGGCGGGACGTACAGCGGATGCTACTCACCGGAGGAGATTGCTGGCGATGCAGGACGCATCCGGGAGTGGCTCAGGGAGGGACGCGATGTCTATGTCTACTATAATAACGATATTGACGGTCATGCCGTGACCAATGCTGGACAGTTGATCGAAGCAGTCAACATTAAGCTGGAAAATGGTTGAAAAATACAAACGTTTGGTTCAATTTGCAAAATTGAACCTGCTGGAGGGGCGTATCTATAAGCGGGAGCATGTTTGTAACATGCTCCGAACATTGAAGCTCAACACGACAGGCAATTGAACCAACACACTATAACACAAACAGGAGGACTTACCAATGACTATTACAACACTATTGAAAAAATCAAAACCCGCTGCATTCGGTGCTTTCATACTTTTTTTATTCATACCATTCAATCTCCATGCCCGGCAGGATAAGATTGATGCGGCGGTAGAAAAATTTGTACCCGAAATAATTGAAATACGTCATCACATACATCAATATCCCGAACTGAGCAACCGGGAATTTGAAACTGCCAAATTAGTGGCTGGGCACCTGCGCAATCTCGGCATAGAGGTAACAACCGGCGTCGCCCATACGGGTGTGGTCGGCATCCTCAAGGGCGGCAGACCCGGTCCGGTTGTTGCAGTCCGCGCGGATATGGACGCCCTGCCGGTAACCGAGGATACACCCTATCCGTTCAAATCGACGGTACGGACAACCTATCTTGGGCAAGAGGTCGGTGTATCACATGCCTGCGGGCATGACATTCACACCGCCGTGCAGCTCGGCGTTGCGTCGGTTCTGGCGTCTATGCGGGATGAAATTCCCGGCACCGTCAAATTCATCTTTCAACCTGCCGAAGAAGGTGCGCCGCCGGGAGAAGAGGGCGGTGCGAGTTTGATGGTAGAGGAAGGAGTTTTGGAAAATCCGCACCCAAGTGCGATATTCGGTCTGCATACGAATGCGGAGATGGAAGCCGGTAAAATAGGTTTCGCGGTTGGTCCTGCTTTAGCCGCCGTCGACCATTTCATCATCAAAATCTACGGTAAACAGGGTCATGGAGCCGCTCCTCATCTTTCGATTGACCCGGTAGTCATGGGCGCCCAGGCGGTAATGGCGTTCCAGACGATCCGTTCGCGTACGCTGTCACCTATTGAGCCGAGTGTCGTTACTGTCGGTATTTTCCGCGGCGGGCAGCGTTTCAACATCATTCCCGGGGAAGTGCACCTCGAGGGAACGGCTCGCAGCTATAATCCGGAGGTGCGGGATACCGTCGAGCGCCGAATGCGTGAAATACTTGAAGGTATTACAACATCATACGGCGGAACGTTTAAATTTAGCTATAACCGCG
>LJUD01000250.1 GCA_001304035.1 bacterium SM23_31
CAATAACCAACACCGAAGCAACGAAGGGACGGATTCTGGATGCCGACATCGCAAAGGAACAACTGGAAAGCACAAGACTGCAAATCCTCCAGCAAACGGCAACGGCACAGCTTGCCCAGGCTAACATCCTCCCGCAAAATGTCCTGGCGCTGTTTCAATAATGGGGGAAGAAAAAATATTGAGCATAATAAATAAAAAAGTAACGATTTTTTTGAGTAATAATTATTAGATTGTTGCGTAATTAAAACGAGATTGCTTCGTCGTTTTACTCCTCGCAATGACAAGCATGAAATCCTGTCATTGCGAGCGATGCGTTGTAATTTCTCCTTTAAGATCTCATAAAAAATATAATTATGCAGCTATATCTTATCTGTTAAACTGTTTGAACTTTTGCGCGGGAGTTCATTCAGTTGTCATACAGTTGAGGTTGGTGAAACACCAATAGCCAATCAACCTCCATAGGCAGTACATAACAATGTACTGCCTTATTTTTTTATGACAGTGTTGCAGGGTAATACAAAAATAATAAAAGTGGCTTTAAAATTTCTATTTCTCAACTATCTTATATTCGTAAACTAAAGTTTCTCTATCAATGATAAACAACCAGTTATCAATAATTCTAAATATTAGATAACTTCGATCATGGTCACAATTTACATTTCCTAAGAAAACTCCGTCATTATTAAATATTTCAAATTGTAAATTATTGGGTGGGAAATTTTTTGATCGTAATTCATCCTCGGTCTGCTGTCTTTTAAACGCCAGATTCCATATTCGTCCCTGTTTATCTATCTGTACACCTTTTGAAAAAATATTCATCATAGTTACAAATGAATTATCAGAGAATGTAATTTCTTTCTCATCTTCGGTCTCTTCAATTCCCCTTGAAAGGTCTATTTTCATCAATAATTTTCCGTCGGGAGAATAGCGCTGTATACGATTCTGACATTCATACGATACAATTATATTTCCATTTTTTTCAACCGTATAGAAGTATTCGTTTCCTCTGAAATTTAGTGATTTTGAATTATACTCTTTAAAACTGAGAGGAAATGACTTTTCCATATCACCATTTGCATTATAACATCTGATATAAGGCTTACGAATTCGATTGGGATCAACATAAGACCTATCGGTTCCATCATCATTTAAATAACACCCAAATATCATTTGTTTTAGATTGTTCAATCGTACAACTCTTGCAGTCTGAGGGATATTAAATCTTTTTAGTTCTTTGCCGGGTTTATCTAATATTAGCATTTTAAAATTTCCAACAGCACCCGAGATAGCATATATATTGCCATCAGTATCTACGTCAAACTCTAATGGGACTCTGCTAAATTCTCCTGGTCCTTCACCCCTCCTGCCTATTGTTTGAACATATTCGCCTTGAGCATTATATTTTTGAATACGAATATTGCCTGCATCAAGAATATATATATTTCCTTCAGAATCTACGCCGACGCCCGACGGTCTGTGCAGCCAATAATTTTCGCCTTTGCTTTCATCGTCACCGAATATTTGTACAAGTTCAATTGCAACTTTCAGCGTGTCGCCCCACTGCGGCTTAAAGTTGTGAACATAACACACGCCCTCGATTTCTTCTATCGTATAAAAATCGTCGCTCTGCCCGCACAAAATTATGGTAAACAGCAAAGATAACATCAGAAAAAACGTAATTTTATTTCTCATGATAACTTCTCCTGTTTAAAAGGATCAGAGACGGCAAGCTAAATATCATTATAATTACAAGTATAGGACATTAAATATTCAGAATAAGTACTACTCTGATTAATTCATAAATTTTCCTTCTATTGTTATTATCTGCCACGAGTACTCGGGGCTCAGGATCTAACTTAAAGAAACCATATACTGATCCAGCTTAGCGGGACAGGACGACGGAAAGGTGGCACCCCCTAACTTTTTTGGGGGCGCTACTTTTTCATTATACCTTCGGTAAATTTTTATTTAGATGTTAAAATTCTGAAATAAAGGGGCAAGTTGAGTTTAGAATGATAATACCGGTTAGCGGGAAATCAGCAAAAGCGAACGTAACCATTCATACACTTGACGCAAACAAAAGTCCGGATTAACAAAAAAATTATTGAAAGAGTCACATTTTTTATTGATATATTCATTATTATTTTCTATATTTATGGTTTATAAAAAATAAATATCTTATGGCACATCATAAATCAACAAAGAAACGTATTATAACGAGCAAGAAGCAGAATCTTCGGAACCGGTCGTATAAGTCGGCGTACAAAACGGCAGTAAAAAGAGTACTCCAGAGCGATTCCAAAGAAACTGCTTTAAATGAATATCGAAAAGCCGAATCTGTTATAGACAAATTAACAAGCAAAGGTATTATTCATCATAATCGTGCTGCTCGTAAAAAGTCCCAGTTAGCGCGTTACATTAATAATAATTTAGTATAATATTCTATATAAATTATTAAACCGGACAGCGAAGGCGGGTGATATGTCCCCCGATATCCCCGTTTATAAGTGCTGCTCCGGTTTTTTTATTTAATCTGACTAATTTATCCTGCTTAGCGGGATTTCAAGAAATAATGTATCTTTGAATACTATAACAAAAGCTGATATATTTTAATGTGTAATATCATTAAATCTTATTTTGACAGGATTTACAGGATAAACTGGATATAATATATTTTTTATCATGTGAATCTTGTGCAAAAATAACGTTCATTCAGATTTTTATCAGAAAAATTGGGTCTAAAAAATACATGTAATTATTATATTGTTTAGCTTATTTCAAACAAAATGTCTGTTGATGAACCGAAAAGGATGATTGTGGAAAATTTTTTAATCTGGCTAATTTATCCTGCTTAGCGGGATTTCAAGAAATAAAATATTTTAAAAACTGTTATACCGTTCTGTATAGTTTAGGCTCCTTGAGAATGGATGTACAGGATAAATTGGATATATTATCTTGTTTATCCTGTAAATCCTGTCAATAAAAATTTTTGTAAATAATTCAGTTTGAACAGGTTAATATATGTTATATTCTCATTTTCCCATACCGACCCGCTGTGCCTTTTGAAATATTTTACCTTCCGAAACAATAGCGGGTGCGATGATTATTTCCGTGTTTTGCATCTCCGGAATGTTTCTCGCACCGACACTACCTAAAGACATTCTCAGGGCACCGATAAGATTTTGTGAGCCGTCATCCATATCTGCAGGACCATATAGAATCTGCTCCAGCGTACCGGTAGTACCGACATATATCCGTGTTCCGCGGGGCAGATTCGCATGCGGTGTCGCCATTCCCCAATGAAAACCCCTGCCCGGAGCCTCTTTAGCTTTTGCAAACGCCGAGCCAACCATCACTGCATCCGCACCGCTGGCAAATGCCTTACAAATATCACCGCCAGTCGACATACCTCCATCGGTTATAATCGGCACATATTTGCCTGTTTTAACGAAGAAATGGTCACGCGCTGCCCTGCTGTCGGCAGTAGCGGTTACCTGGGGAACGCCGATTCCCAGAACGTTTCGGGTAGTGCATGCCGCCCCGGGACCTATTCCGACGAGGAGCGCATCGATGCCGGCTTCCATGAGTGCCTGAGCCGTTTTATACGTAACGCTGTTGCCCACGATAACAGGCACCCTCGTTTTTTTACAAAACTTTTCGAAATCAAGCGATTTATATTCCGAGGAAATGTGTTTCGTTGTGGTAACGGTTGATTGAACAATAAAAATGTCAACCCCGGCTTGCTGGGCAATATCGCTGTATCTGTCTGCCTTCTGAGGGATCGAAGAAACGACAGCCGGAACTCCTGCCTTTTTAATTTCTTCAATCCGCATTCCTATCAGGTCTTCCTCAATCTCTTTCTGATATATTTCCTGTAGTAAAAGCGTGGAACTTTCATTTGTGGCACCGGCGATACGTTCATAAATTTCATCCGGGTTGCGGTATCGAGTTTGAATACCCTCAAGATTCAGGCATGCCAGTCCCCCCGATTTGCCCATTGCTACGGCGAATTTTGTGTCAACGACACCATCCATTGCCGCTGCGATAATCGGCACTTCGTATATTTGATCCTTTAATTCCCATGTAATTTCAACTTCATTCGGATTAATGGTTGCTTCGCCGGGCACCAGGGCAATCTCGTCAAAACCATAGCACCGGCGCGCCTTTCGACCGCGTCCAACATACATTCCCATGTTCTGAACCTCCTTTATATCAAATAGGGATAAAATAACAATTATATTAAAATATTTTGATATTTCCAAAAGATTTGTTCGTGCAGCAATAAAATCAGGTGAGTTATTTTTGAAATGCGGCTTATGTCAGAGTATGTTTGTATAATACTGCATTATGCAACTACGTGCTGTGAGTCTCATACAGTTATCTGGGCTAATAAAGTTTGCAGGGGCGTGACATAAGTCAGCACTATAGTAGCGGCGCACCGTGCCCTCACAGCTGATTATTACAAAAAATAATATAATTTATAAATTATTTGAGTTAACATATTAGGTCTGAATTATTCATAAAATTTCCCGGGTAGCCGCACACTTTAGTGTGCGCTCATAGGGTAATTACGCCATATAGTAGCGCCCCGAGTACTCGGGGGGCTACTGTAAAAGCATCTTTAATTGCTCAATAACTAATAAAACAGTCACCCAATATTATTTATGAATTAATCAGATAGAATAATACTAATTCTTCTTTTCCAGCTCGAATAAGTCTATGTTTTTGTTTGACTCGCCGAGCAGGTGTTCGCAGAAGTAGTCCCACAACAGTCGGTTGAAATAATTCTGGTAATCGCCGAAACCATGCCGCTTACCCGGCATTATCATAAGATCAAACCGCTTATTCGCTGCTATCAGTGCGTTTACCAGTCTGATAGTATTTCCGGGATGGACGTTGTTATCTACGTCGCCGTGTACTAACAGGAGATGCCCTTTCAGATTCTTCGCAACTTCAGGATTTGTCGTAATATTCGTTTTCCACTCAATTTCATATTCTTCTTCGTCCTCATCGGAACCGCCGGTTTCGCTGACTTCCTTTTTTTCATTCTTTTTCTCTACCATTTCCACGCCGTAATGGTTTTCGCCCCACCAAATATTGTATATATTATTGTCGTGATTGCCAGAGGATGAGACTGCTACTTTAAAGAAGTCGGGATAGACCAGCATTGCGGCTGTCGACATGAATCCGCCGCCGGAATGACCGTAAATTCCCACACGGTCGATATCTATGAACGAATAACGGGAGGCAAGTTGTTCGATTGCAGCCTTTTTGTCCGCCAGTCCGTAATCACGCGCATTTCCATAACCATACGTATGGTAATAATTATTTCTCTGTGGGCTGCCCCCTCTGTTCCCGACTTGAATC
>LJUD01000251.1 GCA_001304035.1 bacterium SM23_31
GATTGCTTCTTGCCGGATTTACTAAAAATTTTGCGAATAAGAAGATCCAGATATTCGGCAAAACAGAGATTGCGTACCTTTCTGACCATGACAAGAATGGGCGTATTGCCATATTCACACGGTTAATGAAAGCAGACGTACCCTGCCTCATCATTTCCCATAATGCCAAGATCGATAAAGAACTGCTCGAAATCGCAGACGAAGCAGAAACGTCTGTATTTATTTCGCCGAGCACTACAATTCAAATTTACCAGGTACTCTTCGAGTATCTAAACGACAAATTTGCACCATTCACAACCGCTCACGGTACGCTTGTCGATGTTTATGGGGTCGGCATTTTATTTACAGGGAGAAGCGGAATAGGAAAAAGTGAAATTGCGCTCGACCTTATCGAACGCGGGCACCGGCTTGTTGCTGACGATGTGGTATATATCTTCCGGAAAAAATCCGGTGTTTTAATCGGTACAAGCCAGGAGATGCTCAAGAATATGATAGAAATTCGCGGCGCCGGACTTATCGACGTATGGAGCATCTTTGGAATCAGGGCTATACGCGTTCAAAAGCGTATCGAGGTCGAAGTTCAACTCGAGGACCATAAAAAAATAGAAAATTACGACCGGCTTGGTGTCGACGATGAAATCAACGAATATCTTGGAGTAAAAATTCCGCTGATCCATCTCCCTATTTTCCCCGGCAAGAACATAACTGTTATTGCCGAGGTTATTGCACTTAAAATAATGCAAAGAGTTTACGGCATCAGACCGGAAAGAGATTTCATGCACAGACTTGATAAAAAAATCAAAAAGAATGACCAAATCAGAAAATACCTTTCCGGTGACGTCGAATAGGGGTATTGAATGCCGTATTACAGTCCGAACTGATTTCGGGATAAGAAGGACGGCTGCTTAAAATTGACAGCCAAACCATATGGTCAATCGCACTCAGCGGGACGGTTCTCCGTTAGGGATGGCTGCTGCAACAAGACCTGCTCCCCCGGAATTAAGGGGAACAACGGATATTTTAAATAATTGTATGGCAATGAACAGCTGACATAAAAAGAAACATACTATATGCGCAGAAAATTTCAGTAATTGCATATTTTGAATGAAGAATGTACGGGAAAAACCTATGATAAAATGCATCGTACTCACACATGGAGACCTGGGATTTGCGCTTCTCAATACAACTGAGAAAATTATCGGCCCTCTTGAAGGAATAAAAGTAATTAGTAATGAGCTGACTTCATTAAAGGACCTTATCACAAATCTTGACTCTATTGTAAAAAATTGGGAAGAGAGTGAAATACTCATTATGGTTGACTTCTGCGGAGGAAGCTGCTGGCATGCTGCCCGGGTTATTAAACGAAGCATGTCTAATATAGCTCTCCTTTCCGGAGTAAATCTGCCAATGATGCTCTCCTTCGTTAACAAGCGCGAATCATATAAACTTCCGGATCTCGCGTATTACCTGAAAGAATGTTCATTAAAAGGTACTGAAGTAATTGCCGGTGAAGAAAAACAAGAATGAATGTCGAATTCCGAGTGTCGAATTCCGATATAGAAATGTTTGGCGTATATTAATACGATCCATTAAATTATTGGTAATTCGAAAATGTCATTAGTGCTTATCCGAATCGATGACCGTCTAATACACGGTCAGGTTACCGTAGGATGGGGCAGCTTTTTAAATCCCGATAGAATTTTATTAGTCAGCGACGAAATCGCAGAAAATGAATGGGAAAAAGAGCTGTATCAAAGTTGTGTGCCGTTTAACATTGCCGTATCAATCCTTTCAACGGACGAAACAATCAGAGTGCTTACAGAAAAGACATTCGAGAATGAAAGAGTCATCATCCTTGTCGAGTCGCCCTCAGTAATCGTCGAATTAGTCAAGCGCGGCGCATCACTACATCAGGTCAATATCGGCGGTATGCATTACAGGGAAAATAAGAAAAAAATTCTCCCTTACGTATATGTCGATGAGCAGGACATACAAAATTTTTACTTCCTTGAAGAACACAACATTGAATTGATTTGCCAGGATTTACCTCAGGCAAAAAAAGAAAACCTTTCTGAACTGCTTATTAAGTAGCCAATTACCTTTATTAATAATTCATTTCAGCAACTTTCGTTCAATAATATCCCACCTCTGCCGCCTCTTTTTTAAAGAGAGTACTTCGAAACGGTTTTAAGATGTATACAAAAATCTTTGATTAATCATAATTTTTTTTTAGATTATTAGTTTATTCTTCAGACAATTTATTAACTTAAAATCTCACTTAACTATATCTTGGATTATGGGTTACAATTTTACTGAAATAGAAAAAAAATGGCAGAGAAGATGGGAAGATGCGGAGGCATTTAGAACCTCAACCGGTACGGCACGCACGAAATTTTACTGCCTCGAAATGTTCCCCTATCCCTCAGGCAAGCTGCATATGGGGCACGTACGTAACTATTCTATCGGCGACGTATATGCCCGGTTTAAAAGACGCAGCGGTTTTAACGTTTTATACCCCATGGGATATGACGCAATGGGAATGCCTGCAGAAAACGCGGCAATCCAAAACCAGGTCAATCCTGAGGAATGGACCAACAACTGTATTCAAATGATGAAAGCTCAGCAGGTACAGATGGGATTCAGTTATGATTGGGAACATACAGTTGTTACCGCTTCACCGGAATACTACCGCTGGAATCAATGGATTTTTATACAATTATTCAAAAACGGTCTTGCATATAAGAAAAAAGCTGCAATCAACTGGTGTGAAAGCTGCGGCACCGTTTTAGCCAACGAACAGGTCATTGACGGGCGCTGCTGGCGCTGCGAAACCGAAGTGGTCGATAAAGAACTTGAACAATGGTTCTTTAACACGCGAAAATATGCTGATGAACTCCTCGAATCTTTAGACGAACTGGAGTATTGGCCCGAGCAGGTAAAAACAATGCAGAGAAACTGGATAGGCAAATCCGAAGGAACGGAAATTATTTTTCCCGTTGCCGGCTCGAATGCAAAAATACCCGCTTTTACCACAAGACCGGACACGCTGTTCGGAGTTACTTATTTTGTAATGGCACCCGAACATCCTCTCATACCCGAACTTATCGCCGATATCCCCGAGAAACATTCCATAGAGAATTATATTGCTCAGGTCAGGAAAAAGTCACGTATCGACCGGCTCGCCGAAACCCTGGAAAAGGAAGGAATATTCACCGGACGTTATATTATCCATCCGCTTACCGGGGAAAGACACCCTATTTTCATTGCCGATTACGTGCTAATGGATTACGGGACCGGTGCTGTGATGGCTGTTCCGGCTCACGACCAGCGGGATTTCGAGTTCGCCAAGAAATATAATCTTCCTATTAAAATTGTCATAACACCCGATTATGAAAATCCCCTTAAAGGAGAAGAGATTGATGCTGCTTATTTAGATCCGGGCACCGTTGTAAATTCGGGTGAATTTGACGGGACGGATAATGAAGAAACCAAAAAAGCAATTACCAACAAGCTCAAAGAAAAGGGGCTTGGCGATTTTTCCATAACTTACAGACTGCGCGACTGGCTTATCTCGAGGCAGCGCTACTGGGGAACGCCAATACCGATCATCTACTGCGACAGGTGCGGCGTTGTCCCGGTTCCCGAATCCGGTTTGCCTGTTATCTTACCCGAAGACGTAACTTTCACAGGTGAAGGCAATCCGCTGGAAACATCTCAAACATTTATTAAAGTGGACTGTCCTTCGTGCAAGGGTGCTGCACGGAGGGAAACGGATACAATGGATACCTTTGTCGACAGCTCATGGTATTATCTCCGGTATATCACACCCAAATCAGATACGCATCCGTTCGATAAAGAGGAGGTTGACCGGTGGATGCCGGTTGACCATTACATCGGCGGCATAACCCATGCAATTCTCCACCTGCTCTATTCCCGCTTCTTTATCAAAGCACTTCGAGATTTAGGTTTAGTAAAATTCAGCGAACCGTTCAAGCGGTTAACTACCCAGGGGATGGTGCTTAAAAACGGCGAGGTAATGTCAAAATCCAAGGGGAACATTGTTGATCCGGGCGAGCTTATAGAAAAATTCGGAGCCGATTCCGTGCGGACATTTATTCTTTTTGCAGCGCCGCCCGAAAAGGAATACGACTGGAACGACGAGGGCATATTCGGCGTTTCCCGCTTCCTGAACCGTGTGTGGAACATGGTTCAGGAAAACAAAGACACGCTTAAAAAGCATGTGAACGATCACCAGACCGATACTTACACGGAAAAAAGGGACAGGCAGATCGCCGGCGCAATTGAATCAGCCATAAAACAGGCAACCGAAAACATTTCTATGTTTCATTTCAACACCGGTATAAGTGCGCTTATGGAGCTCTATAATGAGCTGCGGGATTTCATCGGGAAGCCTCACGGTAACGACTCTCAAAACAGGTTGTATACCCGTGGAGTCGTGAGGCTGCTTTCACTGTTAAATCCTTTTGCCCCGCACATTACCGAAGAACTCTGGGAACAAATAGGAGGGGAAGGATTATTATCTCTTACGGATTGGCCTGAATATGATCCGGCGCTCCTCGTAACTGAAGAAAAAATCCTTGTTGTACAGGTTAACGGAAAAGTCCGCGGGAAACTCGTGATACCCGCAAATTTACCGGAAGAAGACGTAAAAAACAGAGCCGTACAGGTTCCAAACGTTCAAAAATATCTTAACGACAACATACGCAAAATTATATACGTGAAAGACAAACTGGTTAATATAGTGGTTTAATATAAATTGTATCCGGTTATACTTATTTCCGATCCATCTTAGAATATAATTACAAGATTCGTTGATTCATCAATAATCAATGAACAGGCAGTCCCGCTAAACGGTATGTTCTACCATTATTATTTACAATGAAATATAATAAGTTGCAACATGAACGTTTACATATATCACTGCTCCTTTTCCACAAGTTATCCACAGCTCAGTTAAAACAATAATATTTCTTTATTTAAGCATAAAAACAGAAATTATTTTTATTTTTCAGAAGATTTATGCGGGAATTTGCAATTTCTGGCACAAGTGATGCAACGGAACAAAGTGAAGAATTGCTTTGCACTGTTAATTTTCCACATTAATCATATTACACTATAGAAGATAAGATAAATGAAATAGGGCAAAGATTAACAAAGTATATTTCTAAAACGACCTTGCTCAAAAAATATGATCCACGCCTCGAGCAGCGGGTCAATCTGTCTCGATGTTATGCTACTACCACTGCTCGTACTTCACGATGTTCTCGAGCGGCAACCGCCTTTTTTCCACTGGAGACGGGTCCTGCGGGTAACCGATGGGCAGCAGTTCCACCACG
>LJUD01000252.1 GCA_001304035.1 bacterium SM23_31
GAAAATCAAGCAAAAATCACTACCATTAACCGAACCGGAGATAAATATTAACCATAACTTATTTCAAAGAACAATTTGTCCAACTTTATCGTAAACATTTCACTCCGAGCTATTTGCAAGAAGAAATAAATAGGTTAAACTTTAAATAATATTTGTAATTTATTAAATATATTAGAGTTATTTAAGTGCAAAAACACTCTTATACAAATAATTAGTAGTAAGGTAATGAAGCTTAAAAAATTATTATCCAATTTTATCACAGTAATAACCACATTAGGTTTTATAGGATTTATAATTTTATTGTTACTTATTGATTCTGGATTTCAAGTTGGCTCTAGAAAATTTTTAATGAGTTCTATTGGTAGTGCAATAGGATTAATCATAGCTTATTTTTTTATAGTTTTTATTCATAAGAAGCAGTTAATAGAAAAATTTGAAAAATTAATAACATATGATGAATCAGAATCAAAAACGAAAGATTACAAGGAAAAACGTGAATTAATGGTTAATATTAATGAAGAGGGAAATATAGATAATGAAACAAAGAAAACATTGATCGTAGTTATATGGGGTATTTTAGGAGCCATATGGGGTTATGCCTTTTTTTTAGGTTGTATACTTTGGATTCCTACAAGCATAACAAGCCTTATTTTAGGTATACTATATAAGGTTTTTCATTTGCCAAGGAATATTTTATTCTTTATTATTGAGCTTTTTTGGACATTTGGATTTATTTTAATAGGAATTTTAATAGTAAAAAGAAAGATAAATATACGTGACTGGTTTTATGTCCAATAATCATAAAAGTTTCTATATTTGAAAATGAAAAGACGAGAATTATACTGTACAATTAATGTGATTAGTAATTGCCATTCTTTTCCACTAATTTACAGAATTTTCGGCACAAAATCGGCACACTTTTAGAGAATTTCAGTAATTTTTCACACAAAAAAGACCTTGTAAATGAGGATTCATGTATTTGTTTATAAAGATTGAATCAGTTTTGTAAGCATTTTTGCAAGGTTTTCAGCTTTATTATAATATATTTCGTACTGATATGCTTGAATTAGATTTTCTGATAGAAGTATTTTTAGAATCGGAATACATTCAAAAAGCGATCCTCGTGCAATATAATAGAAATTTTTCTTTTCAGCTTTGTGCCATCATCCGGCACCTTCTGTAATATTTAAAGAAACCGATAATGCTGCCCTTTTTAACTGGTCTAAAATATCATAATCCGATTTTATATTCCTGCAGAGCTTTCTTACTTCTAATGCGAAATCTATGGACTTCTGATATATATCCAATTTTTCAAAGGAAAAACTCATACATTATCCCTTTCCTATATTAATCCGAAAAACGAAACTACGAAATTACGAATTACGAAAAGAAAAGCCTGACTGGTGTTTCGTTCGTCGTTCTTCGTTCTTCGTATGTAGTGAAAAAAGAAAAACTAATACAGTATTCTTTTCAGATATTAACCCGAAAAACGAAACTACGAAATTACGAATTACGAAAGAAAAGCCTGACTGGTGTTTCGTTCTTCGTTCTTCGTATGTAGGGAAAAAAGAAAAGCCTTTCCCGCTAAGCGGGATCAGGCTTTTCTTTTTTGTGCCGAAGGGGGGAGTCGAACCCCCACGCCCTTTCGGGCACACGGCCCTGAACCGTGCGCGTCTACCAGTTTCACCACTCCGGCATCTAAATTTTCTACAGTAGAAAAATTACTAAAAATTATACGTAAAGTCAAGCAAATGCAGGTGAAAATATTCCTGCTTTGGCTTGATTCTTATTATTTTTTATAGTATCTTTAAAGTTTGTTTTTAAATCTTAAAATAAAGCTATGGATAAAGATAAAATACGTGTGGCTGCTACAAACCGAAAAGCACGCCACGATTACATAATACTCTCTACCGTGGAAGCAGGAATAGTGCTTCAGGGTACGGAAGTGAAATCAATACGCCAGGGCAACATAAATCTTAAAGACAGCTACGCTGAACTGCGCAGCGGAGAATTTTTTTTAGTCGGCGTACACATCGGTAAATACCCGCCTGCTAACCGTTTCAATCACGAACCGGAACGTGACCGTAAACTTTTATTGACCAGGCGGGAAATAAATAAACTCGGCGGGAAAACTACCGAAAGAGGTATAACGCTGGTGCCTCTGCAGGTGTATATAAAGAACGGGTTGGTAAAAGTGGAACTCGGGCTGGCAAAAGGTAAAAAGCTTTATGATAAGCGCGAAGCAATTGCCAAACGGGATTTCGAGCGGGAAAAGGAACGCGAATGGAAAATGAGATAAGTATTTCTAATCATTAAAATACAAGTGAAGGGCTGCTATGTTTCCTGATATAAATGAACAGATGGACGTGATAAAACGCGGGGTGGAGGAGATTATACCCGAGGAGGAACTGGTACAAAAGTTAGAAAAAAGCCGTAAAACTAACAAACCGTTGATCATAAAAGAGGGCTTTGACCCGACCGCTCCCGATTTGCATCTCGGGCATATGGTATCGATACGGAAACTCAAAGACTTTCAGGATCTTGGCCACACCGTCGTTTTTGTAATCGGGGATTTCACCGGTCTTGTCGGCGATCCTTCGGGTAAAATTGAAACACGTAAAATGATGACCCGGGAAGAGATAGCCAAAAATGCCGAAACCTACAAGGATCAAATCTTTAAAGTTCTTGATCCGGTCAAGACCGTGATAAGATTTAACAGCGAATGGCTTGGAAAATTAACGATATACGATTTTATGGAGCTTGCCTCGAAACAGACAATTGCCCGGATGCTCGAGCGCGATGACTTTAAGAACCGGTTTGAAAGCGAAATCAATATAAGCATATTAGAATTCCTGTACCCGTTACTGCAGGGGTATGATTCAGTAGCATTGAAAGCAGACGTGGAATTAGGAGGAACAGACCAGAAATTTAATCTTTTAATGGCACGGCTTATACAAAGGCGTTATGACATTGAGAGCCAGGTGATAGTAACCCTGCCGCTGCTGGAGGGTATCCGCGGCGGAGAAAAAATGAGTAAAAGTCTGGACAATTACATAGGGATCAACGAAGCGCCGAGCGAAATATACGGTAAAGTAATGTCGATCCCCGATACATTAATTTATAAGTATTTCCTTCTTTGTACGCGGGTGTCCCAAAAGGAACTGGCGGCAATAGAGCGTCAGCTTGCCGGTTCAACAGTAAATCCACGTGACCTGAAACGCAGGTTAGCGCGGGAAATTATTCAGGAATATTATTCTGAGGAGAACGCAAGAGAAGCCGAAGAAGAATTTGATAACATTTTCAAGCGCAGGCAGGAGCCGGCGGATATAGAGGAGGTAACACTGCATATTGCCCAGCCTGTCTGGATAGTTGCATTATTGTCCCAAACCGGATTAATAAAGACAAACGGGGAAGGGCGGAGACTTGTCCGGCAGGGCGCAGTCTCGTTAAACGGAGAAAAAATAACCGATGAGAACACCGAAGTGACAGTGCAGAATGGAGCGGTTATAAAAATAGGTAAACGCAGATTCAAAAAAATCCGCTTGAACTGACAATAAAGCTTTGATTAGTCCGCAATTTTGTTTGAACAAAAGAATCAAGCAAATACCATTTTACAGAGTCTATTCATTATCAATTACTATAAAGGTTATTAAATTATTTGTATTCTGCATAATTTTTATCTCGCTGTTTCAGCTTATCGGGATGTTCTTTCTTAGAGTGATCCGGGCACTCGGGGCAACTTCTACTTCTTTCATCTTTTTGTGTATATTAAAACCGGCGAGGTGAATCCCGAAACTTTAGTATCGCCAAGCAATGATAACCAGTTATATGATAAAACATAGATTTTTCAATACTCTCTTTATAAAAAAGGCAGTAAGTTTATTTTTGGAAATACCCTTTATTGATAAATCGTCACAAGAGACCTTGAAAATTTTAATTTCCCCGATGGTACAATTAAGGGAAATCTTGGAGGAGTAAATATGGCTAAAATAAAAGTTAGCGTAGAAAAGATTAACGGTTATTGCAATCTTCCCCTGCACGTCGGCGATTATTTTTTCGTTGAGGATTCGCGCCTTTATGTTCCGGATGGTAAATACATTTGTATTTGGGCATTACAAAGCATGATGCCGGTATTTCCCATTCTTGCCGTTAGAGATAAATTAAATTTAGAACACTGGGTAAAAAAGATTAAAAATTTTTCATGCCCCGATCCGAAAGGGCTGGTACAATACCGCCTTGAAGTGGTTGAATAGACGTTATGAAAATCATTCCGGAATTCTATTAAAACATAAAGGGATATGAAAAGTGATCCAGGTTGATCTTACCAAATGTACCGGTTGTAAACAATGTGAAACTGCGTGTGCCTTCTTTCATACGGGCAGGATTAGTAACCGCTTAGCGAGAATCAAAGTTTTGAATTTATATGAAACAGGCATTGATGGTCCTGTAGTGTGTAATCAATGCATTGAACGATACTGTATGAGCTGCCCTGAAAAAGCCCTCACTATAGGGTCCTACGGGCAGATAATAGTATCACAAACCCGGTGTAATCTGTGCGGTGCTTGTGAGAAGAATTGCCCTATTGGAGCTGTTGAGCTGTTTAATGATATTGTCTATGTGTGCGATTTATGCGGTGGAAAACCGAAATGTGTTGAAGCATGTACGGAAAAAGCCATTATTTGGATTGATGAAGAAAAAGAGCATACATCCTTAGCGGTTATTAAGAAAGAAACAAAGAAAATGAATCCGAGTCAGAAACGGTATTTTTATATAAAGAAGCAGGGCTCTGAAGTAAGAAAAAAGTGGAGGAAGGCACATGCTTAAATATGGTTACGGCGGAAAAGTGCTGCGCATTGATCTTACTGAACGGAAATTCCAAATAGAACCTCTCGATGAGTCCTGGATCAGATCCGTTATCGGGGGTCGTGCGGCAAATACCAAACGGCTTTTTGAAGAGCTGGACCCTGATTGTGATCCGCTTGGACCCGATAATATAATTATTTTCGGCATCGGACCTCTCACGGGTTCCCTTCTTCCTGCATCGGCTTATTATACAGTGAGCGCCAGGTCACCCCTGACAGGTATTCTGGGGGACTCGGCGGCAGGAGGGCAGTTTGCCGCTGAAATGAAACTAACCGGTTTCGACCAGATCATCATGACCGGAAAGGCGGACAAACTCCTCTATTTGATGATCACGGAAAACGGTGTTGAATTTATTGAATGTCCGGAGTATGCAGGTAAAACTATTATTGAGACAACGGAAGCAATACGCAGAGAGCAAAGCGATTATTCCGTCCAGGTTGCGGATATCGGAGCGGCGGGAGAGAAAG
>LJUD01000253.1 GCA_001304035.1 bacterium SM23_31
GGCAGTTCCTCCTTACATTGGGTGACCTAAGTTTAACAATTTATCGGAGAAACCACAACTTATTTCTACATGCCATTTGTCCAGTTTTAAAAAAAACAGTACACCGGTCTGTAAGATAAATAAAATTAAGTTATAATTATATAAAAATATTTTTTAAAATCCAAGGAGTTTTAATACAAAAATTGCCCCGATTATTATAAAGAAACACTTTTTTCACCTGTAAATGTTTATTTTCCCGCCGGTTAATAAGTTAGATTATTATCATCTCGAATTTCTGAGTAACTTTAGTCTAAGTTTTTCGCCGCTTCATATAAAGACTGCAATTTATTAATCTGAATTATTTATAAATTTATAATAATTAAACAGTATATTAAATAAAAACAATCTATTATCCCGCTTTGTAGATTCGCCTTTGATTTTTACAAAAGAACTATCTACGGCAATTTATTCAGAGCTTGTTCAAAATCTGCCATAAGGTCATCGGGATCTTCAAGCCCAACCGATACACGTATCATTGAAGGCGTTACTTTTGCTTCTTTTAATTCGCCTGTTGACAGCCAGACATGCGACGTGATAACGGGTATGCTCACCAGCGTTTCAACTCCGCCAAGACTCGTTGCGTTTAACATTATCTCCAGGTTATCGACTACTTTCATTGCCTCAGCTTTACCGCCGTACACTTCAAATGCTATCATTCCGCCAAATCCGTGCATTTGCTTCTTGGCGAGTTCGTAAAACGGATTATCGGGCAGTCCCGGGTAGTGAACCGCATCCACTTTTGAATGGACGTTCAGGAATTCAGCCAATTTAAGTGCATTCTCATTTTGCCGCTGTACCCTGACATCCAGGGTCATAAGACTGCGCAGTAGAAGAAAAACATTAAACGGGTCGATTGTCGGTCCGTAGATTTGTGAACGGCTGCGGCATTTTTCAATAAATTCCCGTGTCCCGACAATAACGCCGGCGAGAACGTCGCTGTGTCCACCGAGGTATTTTGTCGCACTGTGGACAACGATATCGATGCCGTGTACTATCGGCTGCTGATTGATGGGGGAGGCAAACGTATTGTCGACTATCGTTGTTATGCCGAGGTCGTGTGCCTGCTTCGTGATGCGATCGATGTCAAGTATCTGCAGGTTCGGATTGGTCGGCGTTTCAAAGTAAAGCAACTTTGTTTTTTCTGAAGCGATAGTTTTCAGTTCGTATAACGCTTCAATTGGTGCAAAACGTACTGAAATCCCGTATTTTTGCAGCTCACCGCGAAAAAAGTTGAGCGTCTGACCGTAGAGTGTAGGGATTGTAATAAGCTCATCGCCTTTCTTCAAAACAGAGAGTACCGTAGTGGTAATTGCCGCCATGCCCGAGGCGAAAAATGCGGAATCCTCTCCGCCTTCAAGCAGCGCCATCCGTTTTTCGAGAACATCCTGTGCCGGATTGCCGTACCGCTGATAAATGTAATGTTTTCGTTCTCCACGTACCATATATCCCTCAACGGCATCGGAATCCGGAAATACATAGGTCGATGTGTGATATATCGGCGGAGAAACAGGAGCACTCGAACCTTTTTTTATTTCATTGCCGTGTATCGCCAGTGTTGCCGGCTTGCGGGGTATTGGTGTCATTGCATCCTCTCCTTAGACTCTGCTCAGGACTACGTTTTTCGATAAAAATGGGTTATAAAAACAAAATGTACAAAAATTTGAGTGTAAATCCAAGAATCATTTGGTTAAAAGTTTCGTTAAGAATCTGTTAAGAATGGTTGAATATTTAATCGTAAAAACGGATTTATCGCCACTTTAATCAGGTATTACGCTGCACGTTGAGACTAGGTGTCTGATACCGGTTACTGCATTGTAAAATTCGTGTAATGAGAGTAATCCAGCCTGTAGACTATTCATGAAATCACCCGGCACGATGTGCAGGTTTTGAGAATATCGACTGAAATGTTCTGATAAAAAGGAGGTATTAGGTTTCATTATTAAAAACAATCTATTATGAATGACGTACTTTTAAAAATATCAACGGCTGTGAGGACAGAAAAATCTTGATATTGTATTATTAAAATATTATCTTAATATGAATTGTGTATGAAGTAATTATATCCAACAATGAGGGGGATGCGATGCATAGTTTTTATTGTTATTTAGTGCTCTTTTTTCTTCTCTTCTTTTCCTGCAACAAGGTTCTTCCAACTGAGACAATAATTGACGATGATATCGTTATGATACCTGATGTTTGGTATAATATCTCACCCGGTCAAAACGGTAATCCTGAGGATTCATATTTTTTTTTAGGTCTGTATTTTATCAATTCCAATAAAGGTTGGGTTGTTGGAAGAAAGAGGCCCGAGAATGACCAAAATCGAGGCATTGTATGCATCACTGAAAATGGAGGAGAATCCTGGACTGAAGTTTTGGTTCCGGAAGTTACAGATCTTGAACATGTATATTTTTTTAACCAGCGAATCGGTATTGCTATCAATAATGCTTACGGACCTATGAGGACAACCGATGGTGGAAATACGTGGCAACTTACGCCTATAAGCATGTGGGCGTTAAGGGGAATTGCAGTTGATGAAGCGAACTCTGTATGGGGTGTCCGGTCGTGGGGTGAAGGAACATTTCTTATAAATTCCAATGATCAAGGTGCAACATGGCAAGTATTGGAAAATTCGAGGATTAATGACGAGCTTACTCCGTATTTTTTAGCAATAGGTGCTCTTAAACCCCAAAATATTATCATGGCAGGTCAGTATCAACCAGGAGGATTTTTAGGTTCTAGGAAGGATCACCTGATTCTACATACGATAAATGGAGGTAACTCCTGGGAAGAAATATTTCTGCCGGAAGAACTCCTGCCCTACGGAGAATATATCGATTGCGTGAAGTTCATCGACGACTTGCACGGGTGGATTGGATGTGATTACCGAACGATCATTCATACTATTGACGGAGGAACCACATGGGTAAAGCAAGAACTTGGGATCGGTAATGATTCAATCTACTCAATTGATGCTATCGATGAAAATCATGCTATTGCAGTAACGAGTAATGCAGCTATCCTTGTAACAAAGAACGGGGGTGAGCAATGGGAAGAGATTTTAGCTCCCAGCACTTTAACTCACAGACTCATAAGAGTACAGTATCTTGAATCGAATTTTGCGTATGCCTTGGGACAAGCTGCAGTACTCAAAGCAAAAATAAGCAGATAAGCGATTTTCGATCAAAGTTGTTGTATATTCTGTGGTTTTTAGTGCACATAGATTAACTCCCATTTCCCAATTTCTACAATTTTTCACCTTGCATTTTTCCTCTGATTTCCGTATTCTTTATGTTTTCTTCTTCATCACAAATAAGAATAACAAATGACAGAAAACAGTAAGAATTCCCGGCTTTTCGGCTGTCACGTCTCGGTTGCGGGAGGCTTGAGCAACGCATTCAAGCGGGCGGTCGATATTGGCTGCGATACGATTCAGATATTCTCTAAAAACCAAAAGCAGTGGAAGCCGAAGCCGTTTGATCCGGATGAGGTTGCGAAATACCATGAGGAAAAAAAGCGCACAAGCATTGCTCCGGTAGTAATACACGATTCGTACTTGATTAACCTCTGTGCATCAAATCCTGTTAATTTGAAAAAATCCCGCGAGAGTTTTGCGGATGAGGTAGAACGTGCAGACATATTAAAAGCGGAATACTTGAATTTTCACCCCGGTGCACACCAGGGAAAAGGAGAGGACTGGGGAATAAAAAAAATAGCCGAATCATTGAATATTATTACTGAAAAGTCTTCCGGTTCTATGGTAACGCTGCTGCTTGAGGCTACCGCAGGGCAGGGTACAAGTATAGGGTACCGGTTTGAGCATCTACGCCGTATAATAGATTTGTCGGAAAAGAAAGACCGCATGGCTGTTTGTATCGATACGGCACACATTTTTGCCGCCGGATATGATATTAGTACAGAGGAAGCTTATGAAGCTGTCATGTTGGAGCTAAATGACGTCATAGGCCTGGATAATGTGATGGTGTTTCACATAAACGATTCGAAAACGGAGCTTGGCTCGCGTGTCGACCGGCACGAAAATCTCGGCAAGGGGCGCATTGGTCTGCGTGCTTTCGAGTTTTTTGTAAATGATGAGCGGCATGCGGGCAAACCCATGATCCTTGAAACGCCCGGCGGTGAGAAGTTTTTTAAAAAAAACCTGAAAATACTTCGGAATATGATAAAAAAATGAAGTTGTTAGAATTCCATTTTGCAGGATTAAGGATAGCATTAACAAACATTACGAAACTAAGTTTTTAATAGTATAACATCCCTGAGCTTTCTACATAGCGGTCGCTGGTTTGCTTATAAAGAAACTCACATAATACAATATAAAAACCGGTATCATATAAAGCTGAAATGGAGTGTTTTTTATTGTTATAAATAAATCAAACTAAACTTATTAAAAAAGCTGAAAGCTAATAACCGGAAGCTGTCTTAGCCATGTTCATTAAAACCATAACGGTCAGCCCTTTTGCATCGAATTGTTATCTTGTTGCTTCGGCGAATACCCGGCGGGGTGTGGTTATCGATCCCGGAGACGACGTGGAAGAAATTATCCGAACAGCACAAAACGAGAATGTGATAATAGAAAAGATTATCAATACCCACGGACATATCGACCATACCGCAGGTGTTAAAGAAATGCAGGAGCGGTTAAAAATACCATACTATATTCACAAAGCTGATATGATGTATCTCCTAACAATACCGCATCAGGCGGAATTTTATGGCATGAAAACGCTGGGAGTTCCGAATGTAAATGGATATTTACGCGGGGGAGATAGTATCGATTTTGATAAGATTTCTTTAAAGGTAATTCACACACCCGGACATACGCCGGGCGGTGTCTGCTTTCTTGGTGAAAATGAAATTTTTACCGGTGATACTCTTTTCGCAGGTTCAATCGGCAGAACTGACCTGCCGGGTGGAAGTTACGACGAGTTGATTCATTCAATTACAACAAAGTTACTTATTCTTAATGAAGACATAGTCGTGTACAGCGGTCACGGTCCTTCGACAACTATCGGAATAGAAAAACAAACAAATCCGTTTTTAAAAAGCTTTTAAGTATTTTCTATTGCCGAATGGTTGATTGATGTTTTTAAAATCTAAAAGGTTATTGCTTAAAAATGATAACTGTAAAATGATTGCTGACCGTTGAAAAACTGAAAACTTATTTGTCTTTTATCTTTAAATTTATTAACTTTAATATAATTTACAATTTACTTTATTTAAAGTGAAATGTTTACGATAAAGTTGGACAAATTGTTCTTTGAAATAAG
>LJUD01000012.1 GCA_001304035.1 bacterium SM23_31
AAAAACAAGAATTGTAATGTATCCAAATTTGTTCGATAACTCTAAGGTAAAGAAATTGCCTATAAATTTTGATTGGAGATTTGCTTTTCGTTCTTCAAAGCCAAAAGGTTCTATTGATATGAGATTTGTTAAAGATAAATTAAAAAATATTGACGTATTGAAATGGGAAACTATTGTTAGATCAACTTCCAAAGAAATACCTAATTTAAACCAAAATATTAATATTTGGTTAAAAGATGCTCATAATTTAACTCATGAATGGTTTTTTAAAATGATTGAAGGAGAACTTGAAAGGAAATTCGAATGATTGAAATAGAAAATTCATCACATAATCAAGATTTAATAATACATGTTATTCCAAATGTTAATTTTGGATACAAAGATTATGAAAAAATAAAAAATAGAATTTATGATAATTCTTATGCACTTGTTATGGAAATTATTGAAAAAACTTTAAAAGCAATTCATACACCGATACAAATTAATGCCGATGTTTCGACAACAGCAAATATTAAAAAGTATTATTGTTATAACATAGAAACTTATGAAACTGAAGAATTTACTAATGAAAACATTAGTAAATACGATTATGAAACTGATATTATTGTTGATTTACAACCAATCGAGGAACATTACATTAAGATTAAGATCAAAAGTGTTGAAGATGGTGAAGCTGTAATTATAACTGATTAGTTTTGTTTTAGTAAATCAATTATGGCACATAATTACCCATGGTATAATGTTGTTGAAAGTCAAGATAACCTAAATCAGGGTGACTTTTTAGATAAATGCCCCATAATTATCCCTCCCGATGATATTACGCTCAATATTACTTATGAAGTCAAAGTAAAGAGATATAATGTTATTATTTTAAGCCAATCTTGTGACTTGATTCAGAAAAAATTAGATTTAGTATTAGTATGTCCTGTTTATTCTTTAGAATACTATGGCGAAAGAGATACTCAATTTAAGAAGAGTAAAGGGAAAGAAAAGCTAAGACGAGGAGAAATAGTCGGTTATCATTTATTAGGTAAATGCGAACTACATGGATTAGAAAAGGATTATCAAGTTGTTGATTTTCGCTCTGTTTTCAGCATTCCTTTTGAATCAATAACCGGATTTGCTAAAAAGCAAGGTAAAAGACTTAGATTATTACCTCCTTATAGGGAGCATTTATCCCAGGCTTTTGCTAGATTTTTTATGAGAGTAGGCCTTCCTATTGATATCCCATCATTTATTTAATATTTTTATTTATTTTGGAATTCATTTGTAAAAAATAGTTCTTATGTATTATTCGGATAAAAATAAACAAACCTGGAAAAAGCTCGAAGAGGTTATTCAAAACAACCGGACTTTCACTATCACAACCCACGTAAACCCGGATGGTGATGCCGTCGGTTCGGAGCTTGCTCTTTATAATTTTCTGCGTCAGCGCGGGAAGAACGTGCGGATTATTAACGGCAATCCGCTGCCCGTTGTTTATAATTTTCTGGTTGATTCTCCCGATCTTTTCGGCGTGTTTTCAGAAGCCGATGAAGAATGGGTCGCAAAATGCGACGTCATTTTCGTTCTGGACATAAGCAGGCTTGAACGCCTTATATGGATGGAATCGTGCATTAAATCAAGCACCGCATACAAAGTATGTATCGACCACCACGAGGGAAATGACTGTTTTACCGACCTGACCATTATTAATGAATCCGCATGTGCTACCGCTGAGCTAATCTACGAACTAATAATAATCCTTGGCGGTACAATCGACCGGCAAACAGCCGAAGCACTTTATGTGGCAATTCTGACCGATACCGGCTCATTTACACATTCCAATGTTACGGAGCGGGCTCACTTTATTGCAGCGGAACTCATCAAACACGGCGTGAAACCGGCAGAGATTTTTAACAAAGTATATGCAAACAGTTCATGGGAACGGGTCGATCTGTTCATGCAAACACTGTCAACTTTAAAAAAAGAATGCGGGGGAAAACTTGCGTGGATGAAAATCACTACGGATATGTTTTCCGCCGCGGGCGCCGTACGCGAGGAAATTGAAGGATTCGTCGATTATCCTTTAAACATCGCAGGTGTTGAGATGGCAATTTTGTTTCTCGAAGTACCGGATAGAGGTACAAAAATCAGCCTACGGGCGAAAAACAAAATCGACGTACATAAATTTGCACAACAATTTGGAGGCGGTGGACATAAACATTCTGCAGGAATACGGCTCTTTGACGTGGATATCGATTCTGCCGTTACTCGAATACTTGAAAAAGCACAGCTGTTGTTTACTGAACCATTCGGCGAAGCTGATAAATAGAAGCTATTAGCTATTAGCTTTTAGTAGTCAGTTACTGATCCAAGATTATTTTTTAAGCACAAAAATTTAACATTTATCCGTGAATTAACATGTCGGCAATAACACTTTCAAAAGCTATTGATGAATATTTAAGTACAATTCGTCAAAAACAGGCAAAATCGGTTCGCACTATCGGGGCGCAAACCTCCGATCTCAGGCATGTTGTGCGGCATTTTACCGAGATATTATTAACCGATATAACAAAAGACAGTATAAGTGACTTTTTCGGAGAAATGGTTAATCAGCAGCGATATTCCCCTGCAACGATTAACAGGTTCTGGTTAACAACTGTTTCCTTTTTTAACTTTTGTTCTGAGCAAAATTATATCCGCATCAATCCGCTTTCTGACATGAAGCCGCCCGTTAAAGCCGAAATACGTCCTCCAACGGTTTTGACTAAGGCTGAAATAAGACAACTCCTGCTGGCGCCCGTTAAAGAGTATAACCGGATCAAACGGGAATATGATCGGAAGAAGAAAGAAGGAGAATCGACAGCAAGTTTAGAGAAAGAATTGTTCGATTCAGCCCGCAACCGGGCAATTGTGGAACTGTTGTTTGCCACAGGAATGCGCGCAAGTGAAGCAGCAAATCTTAAAAAAAAGGATTTTAATTTTCATAATTGTACGGTTACTATTAAAAATCACGGGGGCAAAAAGCGGATTGGGTATTTCCCGTCTGACGATGTGAAAGAAGCACTGCAGGCATATACGTCCTTAGCCGGCCAATACTACGGTGGATTTCATAAAGAGATAGAGGATATTAGGAATCGCCGTGAATCCCGTGAAGAATCACAGTATTTTTTTCACTTCCGGAACGGGAAGCCCCTTGGACCGGAGACAGTGCGGGATATAGTCCGCCGCTGTGCGCGGGAAGCGGGCATTAAAAAGACAATTACACCATATACACTCCGCCATACGCTTACTTCCTTTCTGCTTGCAGAAGGAGTAAATATCTATTCTATTCAGCGGTTGTTAGGGATAACAGATGTTACAAGGTTTCTGTTAACCGCTAAGAAAAAGTAATTAAGACGCTGAAGAACGCAGATTTGGATGATTTATCATGATAAATTTTTTTGATGACTGAATTTTCATAAGAATCCGCCGCAAACCCGCTGAGCGGGATCAGCGTAAACCTGCGAAGAAAAATAAATAAGAAGCCGAAGGGTGCGGAATTATAGCAATGAATGTAAAAACAGACCCGGTTCGTGAACTGTTTGTTATAGTTATATACATATTTTGTAATTCCCTTTTTGTTTATAAATATATTTCCCGCATCACAATTTATCCTTCGATTGTACTGACACTTTATATAGTATGTATCTGTTTGTTTATCGCTTTGATATACGGAATAATTGATTTTAACGTATCTGCCAAATCATGGAATATTCTATATCTTATTATAACAATAATATCTGCTGTTTGTCTGGCCATTGTGATGCTGCAATTCGATCCCTCCACGATAAAAGTGGGAAGGTATCCGGCAATTCAGGATTGGCTGTCCCGGTTATTACAAGGAGAATTTCCTTATTCCTCTGAAACAAAACCGTCCGGCTTTCCTTTTCTATTTGCTCTTGTTTTCCCGTTTTATCTTTTAGGAGATTCGGGTCTATTCCAGATTTTTGCGTTTGTTATTTTTTCTGTACTGCTTTATATAAGGCATAACAAAGATAGTTTCAACAGCTTCCGCTGCATCTTGTTATTACTTGCGTCTCCCATGTTTTTATATGAAATAGTTGTCCGGAGTGAATTATTCAGTAATATGGTAATCGTTATTCTGTTCCTCTCGATTTTCAACTATTTTAAACGAAAAACAAACCTGTTTTCTCTCGTAATTTTCGGACTTGCCGGAGGATTTCTCCTTTCCACGCGGGGAGTTGTCCTGCTAATCTATCTTATATTTTTTGGATACTATTTTAAGGAACGAAAACCTGTACAAGCCGTCACGTTTACTTTTTCAATGGCTGCCGGATTTCTTATCACGTTAATACCTTTTATGGTCTGGGACAAGTTTTATTTTCTAAACAACGGTCCTTTTGCTGTTCAAATGTCTTACATAACGCTATGGATGCTAATACTTGCAGTGGTGGTGTCGATTTTATGCGCATTAACAATTACATCGGAGAAAACACTTTATTTTGCCGCTGCGTGTACTCTTTTTGGCGTTGTATTAGTGTCGTTTTTATTGATGATTTACAATACCGGGTGGCATGGCGCCCTCATCGACAGCGGATTTGATATTTCATATTTTGCGTTTGTATTGCCGTTCTTATTGTTTTCTTTGGATTTTACCAAGAATGCGGATCATTCCTTGGATGCGAAATATTAATACTGATTTTACGATTACCCATTTGCAAAATTAACACCACACTGTATCCCCCTTCAAAGGGGGACTTTTATTAAGCACCGTTGAATGGGTATATTTTTCTTGCGTAATGCTTATGGAATTTGTACATTAGTTTTAAATCCACTGGTTAGTTAAGTTGTTGATAATTGGAATAGTTATGTAATATTCTTGATTTTTCTGCCGGCTTTCGCCGTTAGATGGAATGTTTGAACTTTATATCAGGAGGTTGAAATGAAAGTGGAATTTTGCGGGCACTCTTGTTTTTTGATTTTGGATAACGGTTATTCGATTATTATCGATCCGTTTTTAACGGGTAATGCACTGGCATCGTTGAAGCCGGAAGATGTAAAGGTGGATGCGGTTATTTTGACACATGGGCACGGCGACCACGTTGGCGACGGTATTACCATTGCAAAGAACAATGATGCGCTAGTAATTGCGCCTTATGAGTTAGCCGCATACTGCGAAAAAAACGGGACAAAAGCACACGCCATGCATATCGGCGGTGCTTATAACTTTCCGTTCGGAAGGATTAAACTTACGCCGGCATGGCACGGTTCTGCGGTAATGGAAGGAGACATCCCCATTTACACCGGCAATCCATGCGGCGTGCTGCTTACAATGCAGGGCAAAACAGTATATCATGCCGGCGATACGGGACTTTTCGGGGATATGAAGCTGATTGGAGAACGGCATGAAATTGACCTTGCGCTTCTGCCGATCGGTGATAATTTCACTATGGGCATCAGTGATGCTCTCTATGCCCTCAAGCTGATAAGCCCGAAAAAGGTTGTCCCGATGCATTACAATACATTTCCGGTCATAGAGGTTGACGTAAATGAATTCGCCGCCGGCGCAAAAGACATGGGTTTTGAGTGTGTAGTTTTGAATCCGGGCGAGTCAACGTTAGTTTGATGAGTAATGAATAATGCATAATGTAGAGTGAAAAATATATAAAATTTCCGTAAAGATTTAGTCATCTGATTTTGCTCTTTGTCCCCCCGCATACTGCGGGGGGATAATTTATACATGTTTGTGAAAGCATAGCCGTTAACATATGTTTTTTACTGAGTAATCGGGAGTGCTATGTTAGTTAACCTCTCCCTTAAGGGAGAGGTTAAGAGGGTAATAGTGAAAAATTAAGCGAGTTTAAATAACTAAAGACGATTAAAACATTTTTTAAAACCACAGCGACACTATAAATTTTTAACAAACATTAATGGATCGAGAGAAAACCTACGGTTTACTTTTAAGCCGGTTTCCCGGTATCATCGTAAGAGATGAACCGCTGAGCAGGCATACCACGATTCAAATCGGGGGACCTGCAGACCTTTTTTGTGAGGTGAACTCGGTCAAAACCTTGCTGCCAGTTCTCCAATCGTCCTGTGAACTCCGGATTCCGGCAGTGGTGATCGGCGGGGGGAGCAATCTGCTTGTGGACGATAAAGGTTTTAGGGGATTGATTGTCAAATTTGTAAACCGTGAACCGCTCTATCTCGATTTTCCGCTTCTTACCGTTTCGGCAGGTCAAACACTCAGAGAATTACTGGAATATACTGCCGAACATTCCCTGAGCGGATTAGAATTTCTTGCCGGGATACCCGGTTCTGTCGGCGGCGCTGTTTACATGAATGCCGGTGCATACGGTAAAACTATCAGCGAATTAGTTCGTCGTGCCGTAATTATAGGTAACGATCATGAGCTGCAAACCGTTAGTCCGGACTTTTTCCAATTTAATTACCGCAGTTCAATTTTACATGCCTGCCCTCGAATAGTGGTTTCCGTTACGCTGGAAGTAAGCCGGGGGGATGCCTCTGCCATTCGTAAAGAATGTGAACGTGTAATTGCTGTTCGTGCGGGCAAACATCCGAAACCGTCGGTTCCGTGTGCGGGAAGTTATTTCAAAAACCTTCCGCCTGAGCGCCCGGGCGAGAACCGGCGTGCGGCGGGATATCTTTTAGAACAAGCCGGAGCGAAATCGATGAAAATAGGCGGCGCCGGGGTGTACAGCGAGCATGCAAATATCATCATCAACACGGGTAATGCAACGGCACAGGACGTATTGGAGCTCGGCAAAAAAATGAAAAAGGCTGTATTTGAAAAATATAATATTATGCTTGAAGAAGAAGTAAGATTTTTAGACGCTCAAAAGGGTATAATTTAGAAATTGTAAAAAACGCAAAGCAATATCTCCCGTAAAGAAAATAAACGGGAATCGATTTTTTGTAACTGAAAGACAATAACCGGCAGCTCTTTATGTAGAAATATAGTAAGAGACCGCTGCATGATTCCACCGATTTTGAGATTTATAACTCTGTCGTCCTGTCTGTTTACAGGAATTCGGAATCTATTGCATTTGTGCTCAAGATTCTTAAATCCGGCAACGAAGTGGTCTCTGGGAAAAAATAGGGCAAGCTAAGTTTGACATAGCCGCTCACATAGCAATCCCGGGTAATCGGGACACTTCGCGGCAGAATGACAGGAACTGTAATTGAAATATTACTTGAAAATAATTTTGCAGCACTATAATTAAATTTATAATCAATAAAGAGAAGCCTTGATTTTTTTTTGTAAATTTTGTATACTTTACTAGTAATTACATTGGGTGGTTATATACATTAATTAATATATCACAGTAGTATCAAAAGATTACATATTCACATAAGCATAATATTGTGAGATTTTTTTCTAACATAAGACGCATAATCGGTACGTGGGCGGCTTATCATCAGAAAACTACATTGTTAATTCTTACTGTTTTTGCGCTCTACAGTTATTTTCATTTCGGCCTTGAAGTAGGGTCGTGGATGTTAACAGCATGGCGGATTTTCGCAATCGCTTTGTTGCTGTTACTCTTATTTTCTCCGCTTGAGCCGAAAGACACCTATCTCGTGGAAACTAAAGAAACTCCTCAACCGGAAATCGCAGACAAACCGGAAAACGAGAAAGATGTTGATATTATTCGCGAATTATCCGAGGAGTATTATCTTAAAACCAAGCGGGACACGGTAAAGGATTACAAACTCTTTTTATCGAAAATACTATCAATTGTCAAAAGGACCTTTGCTGCTCATTCTGCTGTAATTTACCTGCGCGATCAAGGTACATCGTTGCTTCGTCAGATGTGTATTGTTTCCGACGAGGAACATGTTATGGAAGATAAACAGTACATGCAGGATGAGTACATATTCAAAGAAATTTTTGAAAGAAATTCCTCGTTTTTATCAAATGAGGCGGAGGAAATAAAGTCGCTTCTTCCGTATTATCCGGAATCGGTTAATATTTTGTCTCTGCTTGCCGCTCCCGTTTATATTAACGATGAGATTAGTGGAGTTTTAATAGTAGACGGCCTCGAATATAATACTTTCTCCGGAGATGACATTCATTTTATCGAAACATACGGAGGTATTATTGCGGAGACAATTGTTAATTACAATAATCTTTTAGAATTCGAGAATTCAACACGGCTTTTTTCATTTTTTTACGAGGTCAGCCGCGGCTTGAATTCAAACCTGAAATTCGAAGAGATTTTAGATTTGCTTCTTTCCGTTATGCAGAATATTATCCATTATGACCGTTTGACTATATCTGCATATGAAACGGGGAGCGATCAGGCAAAAATAATACGTATTGTCGGGCAGGTAGATGATTTCCCTGAGGGGACTGTCTTCCCGCTTGATGAAGGATTGACCGGATGGATTATTCGCAAGCGAAAACCGATTCTTATATATGATCTGGAAAAGGATGACCATTTTATTCCGCGCTACACATCGAAGGAAAAAATAAATTACAACTTGCGGTCTTTTCTCGGCGCTCCCATAAGCTATCATGACATCTGTTTTGGTGCTGTTACCGTAGAAAATTATAAGCCGGACAGCTATCAGGAGCATCACAAGAAACTACTCGTGATGCTTGCTAATAATTTCGGCGTTGCTCTTGAACGAAGTCATGCACTTCAGGAGCTTGAACAGCATGCTACTACTGACGGTCTTACTAAATTGCATAATTACCGGATGTTCATGCAGCGTATATACGAGGAAATTGAAAGGGCTGTTCGTTATAATTCGAATTTTACCCTGTTGATGCTGGATATCGATCACTTTAAACGGGTGAATGACCAATATGGACATCTGGCTGGAGATAAAATTTTAACACAAATTGCCGCCAGTATTAAAAATAACACTCGAAATGTCGATTTTGCGTGCCGATACGGCGGAGAAGAATTTGCCGTTATTTTGGTAGAAACCGGTTTGGAGAAAGCGTTATTAACCGCCGAACGGATTAGAAAAAATATTGAGCATTTAGATTCTAATTTTAAGGGAAATACTATTCACGTTACGGTAAGTATCGGCGCTGTGGAGTTCCCGAACTCATCAAAAGATGTTGAAAGCCTTATTCTCGAAGCAGACAAAGCATTATACCGTGCTAAGTCTGAGGGTAGAAATCGAATTGTTGCATATAAAGAAAAATCGGAAACTATTATTTAATTTGCACGTATAACTTTGAAAGTACCTATGGATGCAAAAAAAATGTATATTTCATCTTTCCGCATTGGCGTAACGACATTCAGCGTTTGTTTATGTTTGGTCATTTTCCTGTTCCTATCAACCGGAAGTCGTGCACAGAATGGCAAAACCGATGGCAGCAGTGAAAAAGAAACATGTGACCCTTTATTATTCGAGGAACATAACGTTCGGTTGATCCCTCACCCGTTGCTCAAGATGAGTACTTTCTACGATGATTATGTTTTCCTTGTGGATAAATCCCGGCAGCAGTTAATTTTATTTAGATATGATGGAAATTACCACAGGATAAAAACATACGAGTGTACAACAGGCTCCAATCCCGGCAATAAACAGGAAATTGGCGATATGAGAACACCGGAAGGAGTTTATTTTTTTACAGCAGTCAGGGAGAAATCGAAGCTTATTTCACAATACGGTCGTAACGAAGCAGAACAATTCGGCATTCGCGCATTCGATACTAATTATCCAAATGAATTCGACCGTATCTTGAAGAAAAATGGAGACGATATCTGGCTTCATGCCACCGACAATCCCGAAAGAATAAATCAACCGTTTGGTACGAAAGGTTGTATCGTTATCAATAATGATGATATTGAGGAAATTTCACAGTTTATTACGCTCAATCAAACCCCAATAATAATTGTTGAGCAGCTCGAATATTTTCCCCAGAGCACATTACAACTGGAGTTCTCCGGTATTCTTGAGTTCATTAACAATTGGAGAACAAGCTGGGAACAGAGAGATTTTGACAAGTATGAGACAGCATATTCATCTGAATTTTATGGTAATAATAAAAACTTGCAAAAGTGGCTTTTGTATAAAAAAGGGCAATTGCAGTATTATGATCGGGTAAATATTTCGATTTCAAATATGCGGATTTTCAAGGTTGATGAATACTATTATATACAGTATTATCAATTATTTCGTTCGGAGAGTTATAAGGATGAAGGAATCAAGCAGCTCTATATTATAAATGAAGACGGGGCATTAAAGATTATCAGTGAAAAATGGACTGCGACTGATCTCCAAACCTCCGCAAGGTGACCACCTCTTGCGGCGGGATTATAATAGAAGTTTCAGGGCAATAAGCAACCCAATGTTAATTAATTTGAGGCTTTTATCATGCCTGATGAAGATATTACCCTGCTGATATTAAACGGGGTAAAACGGGTCAGAAGCATTAAAGTCAACCGGAGGAGAATCCGTCTTACCATCTTTTGTATATCATTTGTCGCTTCGTTGGTTTTGATTTCCCTCGGTCTTAATGTATACTTTATATACGTGAATAATGATTACCGGTTTTCGCTTTTGCCTCCACAGATCAGTGGTTCGGAATCAGGTACATCAATAGAAAACGAACTCCAGATTGATAGCAGCGCGGTTGATAAAGGAGACGGACCTCCGGCTTCAAAGGAAACGGGTCGGGACGAAGTCCCGGATGAGCAAAATATTTTTGCGAATGACCACGAATCTGAAATACTTGAAATACTAAATTTGAATTCTACCGTTGAACAAAACGGAAATGATTTAAACATATCTTTCAGTGTTAGTAAAAAGGATGAACGATTAGATGCTGTTTCGGGTCGATTTGTAATTATTGCAGGAACTACCGGTACAGAAAAACCGTTACTCAGCTATCCCGAAAACGTCGAACTTAATCCGGATGGAACTGTACGCAACTTTAGGGCAGGCGAAACATTTTATATGAGAAATGTTACACATAAAAAAGGCAGAATACTTATTACAGAAAAAACTGCATCGTTTAAATATTACCGTATATTTATTTTCTCCAATGACGGCGTGCTTCTGCTTCAGAAAACAATGTCTCTCAATAATAACAATTAGAAATTTTGGAATTATTACAGATAAAAGTGCCTGTTTAAACAGGCATTTTTTATACTGCACGCATTTTTAATTTCACTATAGACTATGGGGATATAATCCATGAATAAAAATAACGCCATATTTTTCTTCTTCCCATCCGTTAGGTTTTTATTGACATTGACCGGGGTAACGTGTACAGCGCTTGTTTTCCTTTTAGCTTTTTCCGGACTTTCCCCCGGCTCACGAGAGCACGAAATCCATTTTAAAGACACCGAGTATGAACTCAACATATACAGGATTTTTGGACAGGAACCGGGACCAACGCTGTTAATAATCGGCGGCATCCATAATGAACCCACCGGCTATTTAACTGCTGACCAGTATGTTGATATTGTATTAAAGAAGGGAAATCTTATTGTTGTGCCTCGCGCAAATTTTCTGACAATTATTGAGGACGAACGGGGGATTTTAGGAGATATGAACCGCCTTTTTGACCTCGAGGATTTGCGGTTTGAAAACGACTATTCGATGAAAATCGTTACTGTGCTCAAAGAATTGATCTCAGAGAGCGATTACCTGATAAATCTTCATGACGGATGGGGATTTTACCGCTCTGAATTCATCGATGATATGCACAATCCCGATAAACAAGGGCAGTCTATTATTGCGGACACAGATGTATATAGGCTCCCCGGCACCGATAAAGTCCTGCCCTTACAAAAAATTGCGGAAAAAGTCTGCGCTGTTGTAAATGCAGAAATTTCTGACGAGGAACATGTTTTTAGATTCAACAACCACGACACTTTTTCCGAAACAACACGGCACGAAGAACAACGGAAATCTGCAACTTTTTATGCCCTTTCCAACCATCACATTCCTGCGTTCGGAATCGAGGCATCAAAAGATATAACGGATATTGCGTTAAAGGTCCGCTACCAGACAATAATAATTAATGCTTTTATGAATGAATTCGGGATTGTGCGTGACATTGAAAACATCTCTTTACCTGAACCCCGCCTAAAATTCGTGGCTTTTTCCGTTAATGGTACTCAGCCTCGAGTATGTCCGGATAATGGGACTATTACTATAAGAGCGGGTGATAAAATTCTCATTGAACACATTGAAGCGAATTATGAGCGCGGGCTTTCCGGAGATATTGTTAATTATGGCAGCGCTAATGATATAGGTAAACCCGTTTTTATTTACGACAACACCTCGATTCTAATAAAAAAAGACGGTTTTCTGTGCGGTATGCTGAATGTCGAGATATCCGATAATGCTCCCGTCTATTCGGAAGTAAGGAATGCGCTCCAAACCGAACCGCATGTTGAAAGTTTTGTTGTTGAAGTAAACGGCTTTCCCCAGCATATAAAAGCAGACGGTATTTTAACTGTAATGAAAGGCGATGTTATACGTCTTATTGATACAAGTCCGTCTGCAAAATTATTTCCTAACGCTAAGCTTAACTTTTTCGGCTACTGGCCAAAAACTGCCATGTGGAATACGGGCGATGATCAGGATAAAGAAATAAATACAGAAACCGATTTAGAGCCGGATTATTCAGTACAAAAAAAAGGCACAGAATACCAGGTGCGGCTTGAACGGGAAAGTAAACCTGATAACGAAACAGTTGCTCAGATGCGTGTTCGTTTAGTTGAACCCGGATTAATTAACTTGGTACTGAGGTTCGATAACGGCAACATGGGCTATCTTATGCAAGGTAAAACATATTCATGTACGAGCGAAAAATCTTTTGAAATAATTCATGTTGAAACAAATATTCCAAATAATGACGGTGTGTCGGTCAATGTAGAAGGATTTGTAGGCGGTACGAACGGAAACGATGTTAATATGCCGATTGACTTATATTCCGAACTGCTGCCGGAGAATTCTCTCGATAAATGGGGAAGGTTGTTTGAGATAGAAGTAACCTATAATGGGAAAATTATCGGACAGGCGTATTTGCGTCTTAATATTAAACCTGAAAATTATTGATCCTTTTTTAACTCAAATTAATCAAAAATTATAATTTTATTTATATTTCCTGAATAATTATTAATAAATTTTTGTTATAAGGTTGTATTCGATAGTGTTCTTACGACTGATTATTCGATACAATGATAAAATTTTTAATCAATCAAGTTAAATTTTGACTTTTTATAAGTATGATTATTCAGTAATAAGCGGTCAGCTTTCAGCTATTAGTTCTTGGTAAAATAACATTTAAAAATAATTAACCGCTGTGTTGTAATCCTTTAGGTAAAGACTGGGTGCTGACCGCTGACAGCTAAAAACAATTTATACCAATTTTCCAAAAAATCAAACAATTTCTGAAAGATTTTAAAATTTTCTTAATTTTCATCAAGTATGTTAACAGTGAGATAATAAACATATTGGTAATTTTCGGAGGAAACAGTAGTGGCAAAAAAAGTGAAAACGTTTGCCGAAAAGGCAATGGGTAAAAAAAGTGACGCTCCCGTATGTCCTAAGTGTGGTGAGGCTTATACACCGATATTAGTGGTAAACTCGGAGAAGAACGAAGAAGATAATCAGTGGAAATTTGCCCGAAAGATAGCAAAACTTTGTAAATGCAATGAGAAAGAAGTTTTTGCTTAAAGTAAGAATATCGAATTGCGAATTGTGAATGTCGGAGTCCGAGTTGCGAAGTTCGAAGTTTTTTATGCTTTTCAAAACCGAATGAGCTTATGATATTAGCATCCCGCCTTGCATCCATCTCCTTTCATAATTCGAAAATCGGCATTCGCTATTCGACTTTCTCTTCTGCGGTTAATTTTTGAAATGATAGATAATCTGCTTTTAGCTACGCGCAATCGGGGTAAAATAGAGGAGATTGCACCTTTTCTGAACGGGATTGTTAAAGATTTAATATCTTTAGCCCAAATTGATGGTCTTGTTGATATAGAAGAAACCGGGAAAACATATGAAGAAAACGCCATCCGGAAGGCTGAGAGTTTGTTCAAACAGACCGGCATCGTCACGCTTGCCGATGATTCCGGACTCGAGGTTGATGCCCTGGACGGACAGCCCGGGGTGTTTTCAGCGCGGTTTGCCGGGAAGGACGCTGCTGATGCGGAGAACAATGAAAAATTGTTGAACCTGATGCGCCATGTTCCGGTGAGCGACCGTGGCGGGCGGTTCCGGTGCGTCATGGCGCTGGCTATGACGGAGGAGACGCGTACCTTTGAAGGTGTGGTCGAGGGGGAAATCGCACTATCCCCTGTGGGTATACACGGCTTCGGTTACGATCCTCTCTTTATTCCACACGGCTACGACAAAACCTTTGCCGAACTCGGAAACGATATTAAGTCCAGAATCAGCCACCGAATCCGCGCACTGGAGAAGGTCGGAAGGTTTATTAAAACAATATAAAATTAGACAAATATTTAATTTTTTTGAATAAAGATAATTTATAATTAAGAGGTTTAATAATGGTTAGCAAAGATTATACCCCATTTTCCCCCGGCAGTCCGATACATCCGGAGTTTTTTGTAGGTAGAATCGAACAAATTGAGCAAGTAATGCAATTTATTAAAGAAGCAAACTCTGGCAAACAAGCAAACGTGTTTTTAACCGGAGACAGGGGTATTGGAAAAAGTTCATTTGCATCTCTTTTACATCATTTAGCTTTATCTAAAGAAAACATGCTTGGTATTCATGCTTTTTTAGGCAGTGTAACATCTTTAGAAGAAATGATACGTCATATATTTGATCAAATATTAAAAGAAACGAAAGATTTATCGTGGTTTAAAAATATTTCCAGTTTTTTTGGAAAGTATATTGAAGAAATAGGACTTTTTGGTGTTTCAGTTAGTTTTGCACCTCCAAAGAAAGAATTGGAAGGCTTGGTCAGAAATTTCCCGGAGGCTTTGAAAAATTTTATTGATAAAATTAAGCTTGACAAAAAAGGTCTCTTTTTAGCATTGGATGATATAAATGGTTTAGCAGATAAAGAAGATTTTGCGAATTGGTACAAAAGTTTTGTTGATGAAACAGCGACCCGTTATAAAGATTTCCCTGTATTTATTATGTTGATTGGATTGCCTGAGAAAAGGAAAATTTTATCAACGTTGCAACCATCGCTAATGCGAATATTCAGACCTATAGAAATTGAAAAGTTAAAAGATGAAGAAGTTGAGCAATTTCTCTTAAATGCTTTTAAAGAAGTTGATGTTAAGGTCGAAAAGGAAGCACTTGAAATTATGGTTAGGTTTTCGGGGGGGCTGCCTATTTTAATGCACGAAATCGGCGATGCCGCTTTTAGATATGACTCAAATGGGATTATCGATAAAAATGACGCCTATGCTGGAATATATCGTGCTGCTAAAATAATAGGCGCAAAATATTTAAACCCTAAAGTATATTATGCTATTCAAAGTAAAAGATATAGGACAATATTAAGAGTAATGGGTCAATCATCTATTTCCCGCTATTTTAATAAAGCCGAGTTTGAGAAAAAATTAAGTGATAAAGAAAAAAAAGTTTTCCCTTATTTTTTAAAAAAGTTAAGAGACTTAGATATAATAGAACAGGATTTAGAAAGAGGCAGAGGCGCTTACCGATTTGTAAATGAAATATACCCTATTTATATTTGGATTGAATCTGAAAGATTCAAAGATAAATTAGCAAATAAGCATATCATATAATTTATTTTTAAGTTTTGCATGTTAAATTCTTCAAAATCTACTATTACATTTAGTTCCTGATATTGAAAAAGAATTAAATACTTATACAATAAGAAAAAGGGGCAATATTGAATTTCGAAATGTGGTGGGTCTGGATGGGGCTTGCCACGGTATTTCTCATAGGTGAGATACTCAGCACGGGGTCTTTTCTTCTCTGGGTCAGTTTTGGCGCTGCTGTAGCGGGAATATTAGCGCTTATAAATGTTCCACTGCTGGGGCAGGTTCTCGCATTTATTAACGTTTCGGGGATATTGTTCGTACTCGAACGCAGATTCTCGGAACGTTTCGCCGTAAAACAGCCGCAAAAACTCAGCCCTAGCAGATTCATCGGTGAAGAGGGTGTGGTTATAGAGACAATAGATAATGCGTCCAAAACAGGAATTGTCGGGTTCGGACAGGATAAGTGGCGCGCCAAAAGTGAAACCGGGGAGATTATTCCCAGGGGAACACGCTTAAAGCTTATACTATCTAAAGATAATCCCGGCAATCTTGAGGTGGAAGTTGTTGCAAAACCCGAAATTAATATAAAAAGTGATTCTATATCGAACCTGAATGGCGTCAGTCCCGCTGTGCAGGATGAAACAAAAAGTGAAAACGTATTTCGAAAAGCAGGTCCCGGGTGGGAAATTAAATATATGGGTCAATCTTATACAATAAAACCTTCAATTGGGCTGTTCCATATAAGAAACCTTATTGTAAAAAAAAGTGAATGGATTCATTGTTCGGAGTTGAAAAGAATATCTTCGAATGAAATGTCCGAAGAAAAATACGAACCTTATAACGGTATGACAAAAGACCAGCTTGAAAACGAAAATTTGAGAATCAATGAGGATATTTTACCTGAAGAAATTATAAGGAAGCTCCCCTTAAATAAAATAAAAATGCTGCGGGAAGAACTGTATAAGCGTAAAGAAGCGGATGATTTCGAAAGCCCGGAAGAAAAAATCGACAAACTGGATATGTTGAGTTTTTTAGATAAGTACCTGAATAGCGTTACCGATAAAAAAGGAAAATCCCGCAAACTGTATGACACAACCGAAACTGACCGCAAAGCCGTATCTGCGGCTATTAACCGCTGCAGGGATAGTTTTGTTGAGCATAAGGAGTTATATACTCATTTTAAATCCTTCATCAAAGCCGAAGGCAACTCCTTTCGCTACATGCCGGACCGCCCCATCGAATGGGAAATACAATAAAACTTCACAAATCATAATAACTTTTATATATAAGAACGTGTAAATACCGGTTTTCTTTATTCGTCATTCGCACTTCCTCTTCGGTCATTTCAGAAATTCTCGCTCACCCTCATCGATGATATGCAGCGCTTCTTCCGGCGATGAGGCATTGATCAGGCTTTGCCTGAAAGACTCAATATTCAATAGGCGTGAGATCATACTCAGACACCGCAGGTGCGGTCCTGCCGGACCCTCCGGAGCGACTAACATAAAAAAAAGATACACCGGCTGACCGTCGACAGCTTCAAAATCCACTCCATCCGGTACGATCCCGAAGGCTGCCGCAATCTGGCTGATTCCTCTCGATTTTCCATGGGGAATAGCAATGCCTTTACCGATTCCCGTGCTCATGATTTTCTCACGCCCTATTATGGATTGCAAAACTATCTTATGATTGATATGAGGATTAGATTCTGCAATAAGAGCGACTAATTCAGTAATGATTGCTTTCTTTGTCTTACCGTTTATCGGGATCTTGATATTTTCCAAAGGCAGTATATCGACCAATTTCATAACTCGCTGCAAATCTCCGGATTTAAATGATTGATGAATCTAAGTTGAGCACAAAAAATAAAATATTTCCGTAAAAGTCAATAAAAAAAGGGGAAAAACATTAATAAAGCAGGTATTCCTGCCGGAGTATTTTAAATGCTTCTAAATCATCCTGATATGATTTGATGATAACGTCGGCAGGCACACCTGCCTTGAGGCGGGTGAGGATTGTGTCTGTTCCGGTGGCGAATTGGAAATTGGATGCCCGGTCATCCGTAAAAATCTCCTGTTCAGGGTAAATCGTCCGGATTGCCTCCAGGATATGAATACCGGTTGCAAACGGGCTGTAGACACTGAGGTCGGTTATGTGCAGTTCTACACCTCCGACACGCTCGCCTTCGAATATTCCGTAGAACTGTTTCCAGTACATGGGTCGGAATGTGATTCCGGGCAAGTTCCGCCCGTTGAGCTCGGCGGTTAATGCGTCGGCATCTATCCACGGGGCGCCGGCAATACGGAACGGCAAAGTATATCCGACTCCCACGGAGATTGTCCCAAGCTCGCCGATGCTGCCCGTTGTGGCATAATAGGCTGCCGTTTCAGCATTGGGGATATGCGGCGAGGTGGGTATCCACTCCAATCCGGTGTCTTTGAACGTCATGCTTCGGCTCCAGCCCTCCATCGGAACCACCCTTAGATTCGCACCGATGCCGAACTCCCGGTTAAAAAGCCACGCAAGCTCTCCGGCAGTCATGCCGTGCACGTATGGAATGGGATATAATCCCATAAATGACTTGTAATCGGGGTGGAGTATGTTCCCCTCGACCAGTTCGCCGTTCAGCGGATTAGGGCGGTCAAGCACATAAAACTCGATCCCGGCTTCTTGTGCCGCCTCCATTGCATAGGCCATTGTGTAAATATACGTATACGGTCGAAC
>LJUD01000254.1 GCA_001304035.1 bacterium SM23_31
TCTGAACTTTGCAATTTCTTCAAACATGTCATTGTGCACGTTAAAGAAAAACGACAGCCGCGGCGCAAATGTATCTACTGAAAGACCTGCATCGATCGCTGCCTGAACATAAGCAATGCCGTTCGCAAGTGTAAAACCTATTTCCTGCCCCGCCGTAGAGCCGGCTTCCCTGATATGATACCCGGAAATACTTATGGTGTTCCATCCGGGAATACGTTCAGAACAATATTTAAAAACATCCGTTATAAGACGCATTGACGGTTTCGGAGGGAATATATATGTCCCTCTGGCAATATATTCCTTAAGAATATCATTTTGTATTGTGCCGGAAATCTTGTTCGGAGACACTCCCTGTTTCTCTGCAACCGCTAAATACATGGCTAATAATATGGCAGCCGGGGCGTTAATCGTCATCGATGTTGAAACTTTATCCAGCGGTATTCCTTCCAGCAGTATTTCCATATCTTTCAATGAATCGACCGCAACGCCAACCTTGCCGACCTCTCCCGAACTCATACTGTCATCCGAATCGTATCCCATCTGTGTCGGAAGGTCAAAAGCTACCGACAGACCGGTTTGCCCCTGGCTCAATAGATATTTATATCTCTTATTTGAATCTTCCGCCGTTCCAAAACCCGAATATTGACGCATTGTCCATAATTTACCGCGATACATGGTCGGCTTGACGCCGCGGGTATACGGGAATTTACCCGGGTACCCTTCATCACGGACATAATCGTGGTCTCTAATATCCAACGGGGTATAAATGCGATGCTTTTCGACTTTTGAGCTCGTCAGGAACTTCTTCTTTCTCTCAGGATATTTTTCTAAAACCGGTAAAAGAGTGTTCTTTTCCCAGGCTTCCATACTTTTTTTTATTTCTTCGCACCCGTTATTCTTAACTGCCATTTTAATCTCCCGTAAACAACAGAAATTAGTCAAATTGAAAAAATATGATTCAATAATACTAATTTTTCAATGTAAAATAAAGAGAAACAATCATAAATCACGAAAGATTGACTCAAATCGTTTTATATAAAACAAAAAACCGACAACATGTGCCGGTTTAATATAAACTGACGCGTGACTATTTCATCACCCGTCAGCCTTCAATTGCTCAATAATTTCTTCGATTGTCTCATCGGCAGTTTCAACGTCAAGCTGGCACGTAGCTGCCCCTGTATGCCCGCCGCCGCCGTATTTCGCAAACAGCATCCCGATGTTCGTTTTGGAATCGCGTTTAAATATGTTGTAAGCCGCCGCACATACCACTTTCTTTCTGTCTTTGCCCATAGATATTCTGAGCGATATGTTACCTTCCGGGAACAGCTTATACACGTAAAACCTGCTGCCCATAGGTATTTCGTCCAATTCACGGAAATCGGTAATGATTACGTTCCCGTCAAAACGTGTATACTTCAACATTGCGTCTTTAAATTTCTCCAGTTCCGAAATGACATACTCACATCGAAGTGCTGCCTCAGGCTTCTTCATTATTTCCTTAAGCGAAAGACGTTTGACCCAATCTACCAGTTCAAAGAAATAATTCTTGTAATCTCCGATAGACGTTCTCGGGTCAAGGCTTGAAAATAGTAAAATCCAACCTTTCGGATTAGCTACGTCCTCCATAGTAAGCCGGGCGCTGTCATATTTATCCACGGCTTCAAGAAATTCCTCGTATTTTTTTAAAGCCGGATCGTTGTAATACTCATAGACTAACCGGGCGGCGCTCGGAGCCAGACCGAATTTGCCTTTAAAATCCCCGGCTTTGACTTTTTCATCGCGTTCTTCCTCGCTGATATGATGGTCAAACCACATGTAGCAGTTGGGATGGAACGGCAAATTGCAAATTATATCCTTGTCGGTTACCTCTATTATACCGTCCTGCATGTCTTTCGGATGAGCAAACTTTATGGATTCAATTGTCTCCATTGTAGTCACAAATACCGCACAAGCCAGACTGTCGGCATCCCCTCTCAGTATAAGACGCATTGTTTCTTCTCCTCATTGGATAGTAGGTTAAAAAGGTTTATTTAAAAAGCTGTCAGCGGTCAGCTTTCAGCTATCAGCTTTCAGCAGTCAGTTTTTAGCTAAAAGCTAACAGCTAACAGCTAACAGCTAAAAACAATTTATACCAATTTTCCAAAAAATCAAACAATTTCTGCAAGATTTTAAAATATTTTTAATTTTCATCGATTAGTAGAACGTGCATTCCTGCCTGTTCAGATTTTCGGTTGCCTGTTCATCATACGTTGTTTAAATTTACTACACTCCCATCAAAAAAAAATCCCGGCTGTAAAATGAGACCGGGACTTGAAGAAATCTTTTGTGAAAATTGAATCTACATTACTTCATTTCCTGCAAATTAAACAAATAAACACTCATGTTATATATATTGCATAAAATGGGGTCAGGTCTTGTATCCCGCTTAGCGGGACATTTTACAAATTCTTTCTATGGCTTATTTACTCTTTTTGTACCGCGCAAGGAATCCATCGCCCAACGACGAATAAATGTAGTCTTTAGACGTCGCATTAAAAGAAACACCGGGTGAATTTCCAAGTTCTATCGTTTTAATTAATGTATAGTCTTCTTTATTAAATAAATAAATTGGACTGTATTTCACATTGAATTTAATATATACATATTTATCGTCAACTGAAATATTAGAAACAAATATTTTTCCTCTGTAACTTGTCCTGCCTTCTTTTATCTCTTTTTCTACACGCGTCTTATATTCAAATAACCAGTCGTCATAACGCTTTTTAATACCTGTGATGTTCCAGTAATCGACTTCACACACAAGATTACCATCCGGATCATAAGTTCTTAAGACCGGATTATCTATAAAAGCACAAAAAAGGTAACCATTGTTATCTATTGTGAAATGTACATTGTTAAACCAATTATTCCAAAAGTTATTCTTTTGCTCAGGATATCTTGATTCCAGCACTTCTCCGAATTGAGAGATTTTTTCACCTTTAATATTGTAAACAGCAAAAAGTCCATCATTATCAGCTTTGTAAACCACCATATTGCCTTCTTTGTTAAACATCGCAGGAGAAAATAAGCCAGATGGCATTATTTTTATTTCGGTTAATTTATTAGCATTGTTGTCAAACCACGTCACGCTATTTAATCCTTTATCGGTGATTAAAAAATTTCCATCTTTTCTGGCGATTACTCCAATGGGCCATTTATAATTTATTGTTTTTTCATCTACTATCCCAACATAATTAAGATCAGTATCATATATTTCAATTTTATTTCGTCTGCTATATGCAACAAAGATCATATTACCCGGTTCGTGCACGCTGACGTATCCGGGCATACTTACACGGGATAGTGGGTCTACTTCGCCTTTTGATTCCTTATCAATTTTCAATTTTTCTTTTATTAATGTTCCCGGGATAATAATTGAGTTATCCGCATGCTTCACATATAGTGGCGTTTGCCCTTTTGCGGTACCACATATAATAAAATTAACGAAAATAATAAGTGCAAACATTTTAATGCGGTCCATGACGTCTCACCTTTCTTAAAATCATTTCATATTCTCATAAACTGACGGGTTGAGCTTATATTTTCTAACCACGGGAAATCCTGTTGAATCAACCGCGTTAATAATTACGCTTCCGTCATTTATCCAGTCGGGGGGCGCCCCGCCGAAAGGCCAATAGAAATCACTGATAAACTTTTCCTGTTCTATATCAAACACCTTTACATACCTATTGCCTTCATCATCCCTTTTTGCCGTAAAAAATAGAAGATATTGATATGCATAATCCGGCAAGATATAGGTCAGGACATATGAATGCCGGTAAGTATTCAAGTATTTTCGCATCTGTTCGTAATATTCTCTATCAATTTCACCCCGGATTCTTAATCGTGATCTTGATGAATAATCAACAAAATCATCTATGTTATTTCTTGGTCTGGATTCCACGTGAACCGTATAAGTTTTTCTCTGCATTGCGGGTAATGAAATAATATGAAAGGTAACGGTTCCTTTGTTCTCGCTTTCAAAAGTGTTTTCTGAAGAATCATAAAATAGAACTCTGTTATTCGGCAGGAAAAATGTTCTATACTCATTAAAAAATGACGATACGGTACTTCGATTTTTATACACGAAATGTTGTTTGTTGGTTCCAAAATAGATTGGATACACTCGCAAATTGTCTTCATAAGCAATAAGTTTATAATACACGGGACCTTCTTTACACAAAGTAATTGAATACATAAGCGAAGCACTGTCAGGCGCCATAAGCCATTGTGCGGAATGAAAATCGTCCCACGACAGGTCTTTTGAAATTAGAAAATTTTCCAGTTGAGAACTGCATCTGAAACGAAACTCATTTAAAAAAGTGTTTTCACGGTCGTATATTGTGTAAAAAAATGTATTCATTGAAGCGGGTTCAATTACGGTGAAATAATCAAAAGGTGAAATCATTATGGTCGGAGGCTTTAAAAATTCACCCGGGCCTTCACCCCTGCCTCCCATGATTTTTTTCGGATTGCCGTACTCATCGAGAACTTTAATCGAAAATTCATCGAAAATAAGTATATCGCCGTGCATGGTTATTTTTGCTTCCATGGGAGCTGCCAGGATAAAACGGAGATCACTGAAGTCTTCTCCGCCGATGCTGCACTCTAAAGTAACCATTTCAGGTAATGTCGGTAAACCGTGAATATTGAGAGTGCTCTCTCCTGCTCGTTCAATTTCAAATTTGTTTTCTGAGCAAAATATGAAAACTAATAAAAGGGCAAAAATAAAGAATGATCTCATGTAGTCTTCTTAAGTAAAAATGGTTGTTCTAAACTATGGCTTTTTCTTCTTTTTCCAGTCAGTGTCTTCCGGTAAACCGTAGACGATGGGATTTATTTTGTATTTGCGGAGTATCGGTAGTCCTTCATCGTCATAAGAGACTAAACAAAAGCGTCCGTTACCTATACTATATAGCTTCTCAAATTCAATAGGCCATTTAAATTCATATATTATTTTATTAATATTACTATCAAATACTTGAACCATTCGATTGTTATCAATATTTGATAAAAATATAAATATAAAATTTCTATCTATTATGATGCGTGAAATTGATGGACGATATCCGTCCTCTAACCAGGTTTTTCTGACGAATTTTTTAAAATCTGATGCACTTGGATCCTTAATAGCAGTATCTAAAAATTTATCAATCGATTCTTCTGATGTACTGTTTTTTTTAAAACTGGACAAATGGCATGTAGAAATAAGTTGTGGTTTCTCCGATAAATTGTTAAACTTAGGTCACCCAATGTAAGGAGGAACTGCC
>LJUD01000255.1 GCA_001304035.1 bacterium SM23_31
ATCGATTTTTTCATAAATTGTTTAAAAAACCTAAAGATTTAATATTTTTATGTCGATATCAATAATGAAGTTTGCTATAGTCATGGCCATTGCTACAGGGAGGTAGATTAAAATGTCTATTGATTCTGTAAGGCAATTAAGCAGCTCATTTCCCTATATCAATAAAACGCATGTTCGTTTTGTAGTTAATGATAAAATAAAAACACAGGTTGTAAACTCGCAAAACGGCGAAATTATTCGTGAAATTCCAAGAACGCTTTCATCAAATATTTTCGACACCCTTTATGCATAATGCAGGAAAGGCGAGTTTATAAGATATTATTATATATTTACAATTAATCCACTCTTTTATTCCAAAAAGAACGGTGTAAATCCTGTTTTATTTTAAATAGGATTTTTTTTATTTAATACATATAGTTTCACAAAAGCATTTTTTTAAAAAAGATTCACCTGAGTTTATAGTTGTAACCGCAGCGTTTTAGTCATAGATTACCTAATTTCTCCGTCCCTCGCAGCAATCTCTCTACAATATTCATGTTATAATTATTTAACAAATTCTTATATAAATAGAAGTTATTTTAGCAGGTAGACACATCACGGTACGGCTTTTGTTATTCCGGAGTTTTGGAACGCTCTGTTAACAAAAATAAAAAACTGCTCTTAATTGGAGCAGCTTTTTATCTTGTGTGTTACTAAGTTTGCAGATTTTTTATAAGTTTTTCCCGAATCATCGAGAAACGGCAATCCAACCAATTATTTCTTATAGAGTTTTAAATAAATTTTTGCATCTGTCAAGGCATTGTTTTGAGTACTGTATAAGCTTGTATCTATTCTCGCTTTTATGCCGCCGTGCTTTTCTAACAGCAAAATATAATATTCTGCTGATTCTTTATAAACAGAATATTTCGCTGCTTCTTGATAATCTCTAATAGCCAGTGCATTCTTGTTAAGATACTCATGGGCATTGCCCCGCTCGATCAGCGCCCCGCCAAATGTCTTCTTTTGGGCATCATATTTCATACTATTATTTGCAGCTTCAATCGCTTTATTATATTCCCCGATTTTATTATATACCTGTGAAAGATAATAGTAATGCTCAAAATTCGTATTGTTTAATAAGACGCTCCTTTCTAAAGCCGCCCGGGCATTCGGATAATCCTTTAATTCAAGATAAGCTTTGCCGAGATAAGTAAATGATTTATAATTCTGTGGATTACGGTCAACCGCAATTAAAAACTCGTTCTTTGCCTTATTAAAGTTTTTCATATTAAAATAGACGGTACCCAGGTTGTAATGTGCCGTATAATTTACCGCGGTATCATTGATTTCTATACTTTTCATATAACTGGCGACAGCAGAATCAAATTTGCCTTGATTTGTATAGGACATACCCATCATATTATAAGCGCCATAGTATTCAGGATCGATTTTAATAGCTTGCTGGAGAGGTTCGATCATTTCAGTAAATTTTCTTTGACTATAGAAAACAGATGCAATCCCGGCATAACACAGCTTTAGCACTTTATCTACCAGCGGATTATCCAATACCTCTCCTTTGGCAATGGCTTCGTTAAATTGGCTCAGCGCATAAATATAACTTTGTGCATTATAACCTTTTTTACCTTGTTCATAAAGCCGAACTACTTCACCTATCTTGCGCTGCATTTCCTCATTACCTTGGAGAATCTTTGTCACTGCGTCAAGTTCTGCGTTTTTTTCATTATACAGAGCTTCCAGTTTTTTATATTCCTCTTCCTGCCCGGCCTTAAGCGCCTCCATTTTTTTGAATATTTCGTTAATCTCTTTCACAAGCCGGTCATAATCCGCCTTTGCTTTCTCTATATCCTGTGCTAAGAGTGTGCCTGAAAAAGAAATTACAACCGCCAATACAATTATTACGGGTACTGCAATCATTTTTTTAATCATACTTTATCACCTCTTTTAGGTTATTACACGATTTTCTTACAATTTTTTTAATTTAACAACGCACTTGATATATAAGATAAAAAAGTATAATGTGTAAAAAACAAGCACTCTCACATAAAAGCTTATTCCGAAAAGCTTTTAATTGAATACTTCTACTTATAGAACTAATTTAAAAGAGCAATTGTTCCCATGCTCTTCCGATTAACGTGCATTTTCTTCCAATATTAATTTTAAATAGAGAGTTTTGTCAAACACTATTCATTCATTTTTAGCTTACAGCGCTGCGGGAAATCCGCCAGCCTCATATTTAGATAAAACGGAACGCGTGTCTTTTTATACTATACCGGTAGGTTCTAATCCTGTCTTAACAATCGAGGAGAATAACTATTTATGTGTATTAATCCTCTTTAAAGCTTCTAGTATATAAATAAATTATTAGTTTGTCAAATGTTTTTTTAAAAATTTTAGTAAATAATAAGATTTAGCCAAGCTGGATTCATGAATAAATCCGGTACTTAGCACTTTTTTTTTGCAATATATAAAATTATTTCTTAAACTATATATTAGCAGAAAGTTTAATATTCAGCATAGTGAGCTGACAAAATATTACCCAGGTATTCCGGTTAGCCTGTTAAAAATATTAGTTAACGAATATAATGCATAGGGAAATAGAGTGAAACGTATCAGAAAAGACATAGTGCTCAATATGACCGCCAGTGAAACGCGGATAGCGATTCTGGAGAATGAGACGCTTGTTGAATTGTACGTTGAACGGCCTGAAAATCAACGAATGGTCGGGGATATTTATAAAGGCAAGGTCTCGAAGGTTCTACCCGGCATGATGGCGGCATTTATAGACATCGGTCAGCAGCAAAATGCTTTTTTGCATTTTTCCGATGTTAGCTCATCTTTAATTTCGTATGGTTCAGACATAAACCGGTTTCGCCGCGGGAAAGAACGCCCCAAGCTCAATGAAATCGATATACAGTTGAAAGAGGGACAGGATGTTCCGGTACAAATTACAAAAGAGCCGCTGTCGACGAAAGGAGCCCGCGTAACAACGGAGATATCACTACCCGGCAGGTTTCTTGTGCTATTATTGAATGAAAATTACATCGGAGTATCAAAAAAAATTGAAAATTTCCGTGAAAAAAAACGGCTCAAGCGTATTGCGCATGACATTTTACCCAAAGGTTTTGGATTAATTGTCCGGACCGTTGCTCAGAATAAGGATGAAGACGCACTTAAAAAAGACTTGGATAATCTTTTGAACACCTGGAAAAACATTCAAAGTAAATCGGAAAAAAATTCAGCGCCCGTTTTACTATATAAAGATATGGGTATGGCATCGTCGATAATCCGTGATCTTTTTACCAATGATATCGACCGGGTGGTTGCGGATAATAAAAAGCTTATAAGAAGTATTACGAATTACCTGAAAGATGCGGCGCCTCAACTGATTGAAAGGGTCGAATACTATAATCTGCAAAAACCAATCTTTGAAGAGTTTTCTATTGAACGGGAAATCAAAAAGATTGTTGATCCCAAGGTCTGGCTTTCAGGTGGCGGGCACATTGTTATAAACCAGACCGAGGCGATGGTGACTATAGACGTCAACAGCGGTAAATTCATCGGCGGTGATGATTATGAAGCTAATGCAGCTAAAGTAAACATTCAGGCAGCACGTGAAATTGCCCGACAACTCCGCCTCAGGGACATAGGCGGACTCATCGTAATCGATTTTATCGATATGGCAGAAGAAAAAAACCGGCGGCGGATTTTTTACGAACTTCGCAATGAATTGAGACGCGACCATGCGAAAAACGCCATGCTGCCAATGTCCGAATACGGACTGATAGAAATGACACGCCAGCGGATTCGCCCGAGCCTTTTGCATACATTCAGTGATGTCTGCCAGCACTGCGGCGGCACAGGGAGAGTTCTATCAAAAGAGAGTATCGTTTCAAGTATAGAAAGCTGGATACAGCGGTTTAAAATGCACCGCAAAGAACGGCGCATTATCCTCCAGGTCAATAAAGAAGTTGAAAAATATCTCACCTCCGGATTGGGCAATTATCTATTTAAATTGATGTGGAAATACTGGATTAAAATAGACCTTGAATCCGATTCCGAAATGAAACCGAATGAATTCCGGATTCTGACGAAAAAGAACAGGGTAGATATTACAGATGAATTTATTCCTTGATTACTCAAAAAAAAATCGTTATATTTTTAAGCTATTGGATAATTATTCAAACTTTAAATAATTATAAAAGATATGAGTTTTGCAGTTGTTGAAATAGCAGGAAAGCAATTTCAGGTTCGGGAACAGGAAGAGCTGGAAGTTCCTAAACTGCATAATGAGGTTGGCGAATCGGTCGTTTTTGACAGGGTGCTCTTGCTGAGCGAAGACGGCGAAACACATGTTGGTATGCCCACGGTCGAAAAAGCAAAAGTTGCCGCAAGTATTTTGCAGCACGGCAGGTATAAAAAAATTACGGTGTTTAAGAAAAAGCGGCGGAAAGATTATAAAAAGACCGTAGGGCACCGTCAGGATTATTCGGTTATCAAAATCGACTCTATTTCAGTAGAATAAATTGAGTATTACTGGAGCATATAATGGCGCATAAAAAAGGCGTAGGGAGTTCACGAAACGGCAGGGACAGTGCAGGCAAACGTCTCGGCGTGAAAGTCTTCGGGGGTCAATTAGCAAAATCCGGCAGCATTATTGTACGTCAGCGGGGAACGCACTTTCATCCCGGACAAAACGTGCGCAGGGGCGGCGACGATACATTGTTTGCCGTCGCAGACGGTAAAGTAGTATTTTCATACCACAAGAAAAACCGCAAATACGTTAGTGTCATTCCTGAATAATATATAAAATATTTATTGGCTTTAAATAAAAAACAGGCAGAAATGCCTGTTTTTTTGTTTTGTAAAGGAATACATGTTCAAGGACATTCTCTTTTATCCCCTTTAGATAGGAATTATATTTGCCGGACAAGATGAGAGCATTGCAGAACAGGAATTCGATTAAACAAATTCCTATAGTCTTTTGTATTAAATTCTACGAAAAAGTACACTAAAAAGCAGTCTATGTTACTTAAAATACACATTATGCGCCTGAAAATGCTGCCTTTTGAAGCAAATCCATAAAATATTGTATATATTGCAGGACACATGTACACTTTTGCTTAAGGAGGTTTGAAAATGGTTTATCCCAAAGCAATTAATAGACAAATTTATTCAGTCATTATTGTAACTGTTCCTCTATTCTTGATAACACTCCTCACAAGCACATTATTAAATTTTGGTTTTTCAGGACAAGAGAGCCGGATCGAGAAAATCCATAAGCGCTTTGTCTTCGCCGACA
>LJUD01000256.1 GCA_001304035.1 bacterium SM23_31
GCATACGCAGCTAAATCGTAGCGCATAGGGGAATTGAACCCCTGTTATCCCGCCGATGGCGGGACGTCCTAACCCCGTGTATACTCCAAAAAAACCCGGCATACACCGGTAAATCGTAGCGCATAGGGGAATTGAACCCCTGTTACCGGCGTGAGAGGCCGGCGTCCTAACCCCTAGACGAATGCGCCGTATGATGATTATTTCTGCTGGGGTGCAGGGATTCGAACCCCGATCCCACGGTCCAGAGCCGTGTGCCCTGCCATTGGACGACACCCCATAGGAGTCCTATCCTTAAAAGCTTAAAATTATTATAATTTTTTATAAAAATCAAGCGATTTAACCTATCCTACCGGAAAATATTGCCCCGTTATTCTTTTAAGCTCTAATAATTTAACAGGTCTCGGAGATAAAACTTAGGAACATAATAATAGAATAAATGCCGGCATTCATAACTTTTTAGTTGACTTTTTGTATTTTTTTGTTCTATTTCTTATGAAATCAGATATAATGCCATAGTCTGCAGGTTAAATCATTACAACTTTATTTCAGCATGTTTCACAATACTAAAATTTACTTATTAGCGATAATCGACGGTTAAAATCTGATACAACATGTTTTGCCCGCATTGTAAAAAAGAAATCCCTGACGATTCCGGCTTTTGCCCGGAATGCAACATCGAAATAGAAACCGGCACAAAGGGAAAGAAAGAATCCAAGAAAGTATACACACATTACAGTGTTGTCCTTATTGATCCGGGACCTCAGGAAAGAATCATTAATGTTCTTGCCGAAATCACCGGACTTTCCCCTGACAAAGTCAAGCGCCGCATAAGAGAAGTTCCATGGGAGATTGCTACACGAATTCCATTGAATAAGGCTCAGGAAATCAAGATTTTAATGGAGACCAACAAAGCCGTTGTCCGGCTCAAAGGTATTGACATCTGGGAAGATGAAACCGGAGTTCAGAAAAATGTCCTCACCGCTTCTCTGCCGGTCAAATTAATCAAAAAGAAACAATTCTTCATTATTATATCCGTTTTTATTATAATAACTGCAGGAATTATATATCTTGCTGCAGTATTAACAAGTCCGGAGGAGGATAAATTTCTCGGTAAACTCGATCCGGGAGTCGTTGAACCGGAAAGAAAGCCGGCTTCAGAAAAAACGGAAGAATCCATCCCATCGATAAATGTAAATTCCAGCATTCCTGCTCCCCGGTATAACCTGAGAGACGAAGGCGCTACACCCTATAAAGATGAGATCGCTATCCGCTTTGATTTGCCCTACGAATCACCGGTAACGTTAACAGTGTATGATAAGTCTTTTTCACGTATTGCAGTACTGTTACAGGGAACTCTTAAACCCGACTCGTATCGTGTTCGCTGGCATGGTGTTACTGATGCGAATATACGTGTTGCGCCTGGCGTTTACATAGTTCAGCTCAGTACACTGACAGGAAATTATTACCATAAGATTGTCTGGCTCGCACGTGGGAAATAGCCGGCATTATCTCCTCGATCCTCCGCCCTTTTTCTGCAAGCAGATTTTGCATAATATCCGATTCATTAAAGTAGGTATGAAATTAGTCGATATAATATACATGAAATCCTATGTAACGGGTAGTATATGAAAACCAGTGACCTGAAAATTGCAAAACAACACATAGATGAAATATTGAAATACCAGGCGGTGCTTTCTAATATGTTAAAGAGAAAGGTTTCAATCGAGCAGGCAATGACCGACTGGATCGAGAAAGGATATACGCAGCAATACCGTAAGAAAAAATAACAGGATTCAACTCAATCAATAACAATCTCGTTTTGACACACGGCTAATAAGGTTTAATAATCACCTTAAAAGTATAATATATTCTCTTAAATACAAATAGAATATCACATTTGCTATATAGTAACAAATACGGTAAAAACCTCTCTGGATTTGAAGTAATCTACTGCCAGGCACTCGTAAATAATTACCCGATTTCATAAGGATGGATTTATTTACGTCTCACTCCTTCTATGACCCGTTCAGGAGTCATGGGTAGTTGATATAACCTTACACCGGTTGCATCGAAGATTGCGTTAGCAATAACACCACCCATGTTAACAATTGCGGGTTCTCCTCCTCCCTGTGGGGGTACGTCTCCAGTTTCGACAAGCACTGTCTCGATTTCAGGCAGCCACGAAAAACGGGGTAATTTATACGAATCAAAATTCAAATCGAGAATTTCTCCGCCTTTAAAGTGCATTTCTTCTGTTAGAGCGTATCCCAATCCCATAGTAATACATCCCTCTATCTGTATTTTAGCTCCCTCAGGATTGATTGCTATACCCATATCCTGAGCACATACAACACGCTTGACCTGAACATTCCCATTCTGCTCATTAACATCGACTTCAGCCATTGTAGCTATATAAGTACCCAAATACTTAGCACAGGCAATACCGAAGCCTCTGCCGCTTGGTGCTTTTGACGGAGTCCAGCCGAATTTTTCTGCAGCAGCATCAAGGAGTTTTCTCATCCTATCATCACTTAAATGTTTCAATCGAAATTCGAGCGGGTCAATGCCTGCTTTGGAAGCCATAATGTCTATTTGCGATTCTCTTGCAAAAGTGTTTGTATTAACGGCAGGTGCACGCCAGGCGCCGGTACTAAAGGGGTGGGAACCAGTAGTAGAACGCCCCCAATCTCCAGAAACCATCGTAACATGATGGGGTATGTCATAAAACTGTTGAGATTCCCTTTCGCCTGCAAAAAACACACAATAATCCCAGAAACTTATTTTCCCGGCATCAGTGATACCCGATCTTATCTTTACTACTGCTGCCGGTCTAAATGTATCATAAAAGAATTCTTCTGCACGGCTCCAAGCAACCTGGACAGGTTTCCCGGTTAATTTTGCTAACCGTGCAGCTTCTTCGGCTTGCCGGTTTTGGGTTTTTCCACCAAATCCTCCACCCACATAGGGAGTAATGACACGAACATTTTCAGAAGGAATCCCGAGAGACCGGGCTATCGAGCTCTGTACACTGAACGGCGTCTGAGTAGATGCCCAGACCGTTGCTTTATCTCCTTCAATTTGAACCACAGCGGTATGGGTTTCTATAGGTGCATGAGCAACATAGCTGTTCAGATATGTTTCCTCAAAAATAAAAGAAGCGCTTTTCTCACCCTCTTCTATTGAGCCTCCCCTGTCTGCCACATTTCCTTCCGGGGCAACATTAAGTAAGTGTTCAAAAATAGTTTTATCATTTACATTGTTTTCCGGTATGTCAAATTGTGCGTTAATTTTTTCCAGCGCTTTTTCAGCTTCATCGGGATATTCATGCAGTACCGCAATAAAATCGTTTTCACGAACGACTTGAATTCCTTCGATTATTTCGGCTTCAGATACATCTACACTTTTTAATGATGCACCGTGTGCAGGCGGTCTCAAGATTCTTGCATACAACATACCGGGCAATCGAATGTCCCCCGTAAATTTAGCTTCCCCTGTTACTTTTTCTAAAGCATCCCGCCGTAAAACAGGTTTACCAATTACAGTAAACTCAGACTTAGCTTTCAGAGCAGGTTTCTCGTCCATACGCCTTTCAATTATCTTTCCTTTCGCAAGCTGGGCGTAAGTAACCTGATTTTCACGCTGATTTTTATCAAATACTACTCCGTCTTCTGCCTGCAACCTGCTTTTAGGTATTTGCAGATGTTCAGTAGCCAGCTCAATTAAAACAGCTTTTGCTTCAGCAGCAGCTGCTCTCAACACAGGACCAAAAACAGGAGTAGTCCTGGAACCGAAAGTCCCCATATCCCACGGGCACAGTTCTGTGTCTCCCATAACCATATCAACCGATCCCAATGAAACATTAAGTTCTTCAGCAGCCATCTGCGCCAGGGAAGTTATAACACCCTGTCCCATCTCGATTTTACCTGTGAAACAAGCAACCCGTCCATCCTCCCCAATTCTAAGATATGCATTAAAATCGGCAGGATACCCTCTTTGCTGTCTCTGTGCAAGCAAAACTGAGGAATCTCCAATTGTAAAAAATATAACTATCCCTCCCCCCAGAAGCTTAACAAACTCCCGGCGGTTAAGAGTAAATTGGGAGGTCAAGTGATTCAATTCAACGTCTTTATATTCATCATTATTCATTTTTTTACTCCATATTTATTAATTATTCGGATGCGGTCTGGATAGCCTGGACAATACGGTTATGCGCTCCACAACGACACAGGTTATTATCCATGCTGCTTATTATTTCTTCTCTGGAAGGGTGAGGATTCCTCAACAGTAGACTGTAGGCGTTAAGGATCATACCCGGAGTGCAAAATCCGCATTGAAGAGCATCGTGCTCCATAAATGCCTTTTGAAGAGGATGAAGTTCTCCGTTACCGGCTAATCCTTCAATAGTAATAACCTCTCTACCTTCAACATTTCTCACGGGATATCCACATGATCTGACTGCTCTTTTATCCACAATTACAGTACAGGCTCCGCATAAATATTGACCGCAGCCAAATTTAGTCCCGGTAAGTCCAAGGTCGGTTCTTAAAACCCATAAAAGCATTCGTTCTCCATCAACATCCAAGCTTATAGGTTTGCCATTAAGTATGAAATTAATAGTTTCTTTCATATTAATTTCCCCTTTTGCGTTAAATAATTATTAATTATGTAATTATCTATCGAATTGACTTTGTATGCAATAAAGAAATAATGGTTCTATGCTAAACGTTCGATTTTGTAAGAATATAAAAAATTTAATAACCGATAACAACTAAATTTTATCTTACAGGGATTTTTTCAAAATAAGGAATAAAAAATGTGTCAATTAATCGATAGGTGATAAATTCGGAGAATTTTAAAACAACCCGGCATAAATTACACAAAATAGCAAAAACCTGCAATATTAACTGTAAGTATATACATTACACGCACATTAATAATCTAAATATACATCCTCAAATTCAACTTGAAAATTATGAAAACTCCTGGGCATACAGTCGTTGTATTATTATTAATTCAACACTTTGGTAGGGAGCGGAGTCGGTTTCATCAGTTTATAAATCGGCAATTCGCGAACCCGTCCTCCCACTCTCGATTCCGGGAGCGGAAGTGCATAATCCATGGTGTTCCATTTGACAACGTTATCGTTCGTCTCCGGTTCAAGCAAATGTGCGACAACCCGCCCCATAACCTGTCCGGTCTGAATTACAAAAGAGCCTTTTGGAAAAGTCATGGTTCTTGTTACAACATCAGCTACGTGTACCGTAGCGGCTGCGGGATGGTCGTATTCCGG
>LJUD01000257.1 GCA_001304035.1 bacterium SM23_31
TGAGGGTACGATTGATGAGGATGCTTGCTACTATTATGTCGATGACGCTCTCAGGAATACGAAATACGGTTTTTTCATGTACAGCATCGATAAACGTTACGCAGTGATCAGACCCGACTATGTATTGCTTACGCCGGAAAATCTCTGGTATCCGTTTGCGGGAGTCCTGCCGTACGGCGCTAAAAGAGACGCACAAGAAAAGCATTATATCAGGTTCAGTTTGACAGTGCAAACCGCTGATAACCTGACTGCTCTCTCGCAGGGGTCCGTTACACAGATAAAACCGGGACAATTTACCTTTAAACCGGAGGTCTCGCTGCCGCAAATATCGCTTGTAATAGGGAATTACCACCGCAGTTCTGTGACGGCCGACAGCATCGAGTACTCGTTGTACGTTTTAGAAGGACACGACTACTACAGCGAATTCTTTTCAGAAATTCAAGGCGATATTCCGACAGAGATCAGCAACGCCCGGTGGAATTTTGAGTTGAGAACAGGACTCGGTTACCCGTTTAGACGGTTTGCCCTTATTGAAACGCCCATTCAATTCTATGCGCATCCGAAGCTTCTAACTTCAAACGTGGAATACGTTCAGCCCGAGCAAATTTATCTTCCCGAAAAAGGAGTACTGCTTGAGGGGGCAGACATATCCACTATTTCCCGCGTAGAGGGGCAGCAAATGCCGGGGGGCGGCAGAGGCGGCGGCAGAGGAAGAATGATGACCAACGAGTCCATTAAGCAGAATATTTTCAGGAGATTTATAGACACTACATTTCTCGGAGGCGCCGGCCGGTCTTTCATGATGCGTTTCAGGGAGGAGTCTCAACAGGGTTTGTCTTCATACCTTTCTATGCTCAAGCTGGAAAGCACGATAAACACGGGACTTTATTCCGCGTTCCCGATGTACTATAATCACACTTTTCATTTTTCGTCAGAGCAATGGTCTCTTTTCAATACCGCTGTCGAATACTACCTTCTCGGCTCTCTCGGCAATAGTGGTGTTGCTCAGCGCTTCATCGAGGGATTGACCAATCAAGAGCTGGCAAGTTTTGCCCTGAGTAAACATTCGCTTGCAGATATAATTGAGAATCCACCGCCGGGAGTTGAACTTCCGGCAATTCTCGAACAAAAGTGCGCATACCTGTTTCAGATATTCGAGTATGAAATCGGAATGGAATCTTTTGGAACGATTCTCAAGGACTATTTGACGACACATTCTTATTCCGATCATACGGTAGATGAATTTCTCTCTGAAATTAATAAACAGTCGGACGCCGATTTGAAATCCCGCTTCGATGAGTGGCTGTATCAGAATTCCCTCCCTTCCTATGTCTTGAGCGACCAGGAGTGTTATGAGATAATACAGGGTGAACAGGTACGTTACCAGGTCTTATTTACCATCCATAACAGAGAAGATGTAGACGGATTGCTCAAGCTCCGGTTCAGCTCGTCCGGCAGGGATCTGGGCGGCAGGTTCGGTCGCGGAGGCGGCGGCGGAGCATTCGGAGCGACGGAAGAAAGAACTATCCTCGTAAAGGGCGGTGATTTCAAGAAAGTCGGTATAGTGCTTGATTCACAGCCGATCAGCATGACCGTTAATACCTTGCTTTCGCAGAATTTACCGTCGGAATTGACGACGACGTTTCAGAATATTGAGCGGAATGAAAATGCAGAGCCGATTGAAGGCGACGTACCGCTCGACTTTTCGCTGCTCAATCAGTTCACGGGCACCGTTATTATCGACAATGAAAATCCCGGTTTTACCGCCTTTTCTCAGTCATCCGAGACAGAGGGATTTCTCATGAAGTATTTGACAGATGCGTCAAGGACTGAATACGAATATATTCCGCTCAATTTGAATGAACCGCCGCAAACATGGAAGAAAGCTATCGGGCTCACTTATTTCGGTGAATCAATATACAGTGTACACTTCAAGAGTTCGGGCAAGGGCATAGATTACGCTGCATGGACGGCGGAATTAGATATTGACGGAGAGTACGATATTTACTTCTACACGTCGGACATGAGATCATTAGGCAGGGGTATGGGGCGTGGTGGACAGGGCGGTGGCATGCAGCAATTTGGCGGAGGCCAGATTGTTCAGCAGAGAGGTATGGGGAGCCCGGGCGGAATGCAGCCTCAAGCCGGCGGCGCCATAGGTGGTCAGGGGAGTCGCGGCGAGAGACAACCGCAAGCCGGCAGCGGGACGCAGCAAACCCAGCCCCGCGGAATTCTGGACAGATTGAGGAACTTCAGAGGCAGGCAAACACCTATTCAGGATTTTCATTTTACCGTTCACCATACAAGCGGGATTGAGAGAGTCAAGTTCGATGCGGGCAATGCCGAGCCCGGCTGGAATCTGCTCGGAACATTTTTCTTTACACAGGGTAAGGCAGTCGTCGAATTATCGGACCAATCTGACGGAAGAATAATATATGCCGATGCCCTGAAATGGGTAATACGAAAATAGATCCCCATTTGACGGAATGAAGGGAATAACGTAATATAATATTATTAACGGCAATAAAATTTATCTGATAAAATAATCGCAAACCAAATCAGTGAGTTGAATATGAAACGGATACTAACAGTTTTCGGTATTTTGTTGGTCATTGGCGGGTGCAGTGAGCCTGAAACCTATGTCCGTACGGAGGTTGAAATTCCGGTAAAAATAACGGAGGTGACCCGAAAGCGGATTGAAGAGACAACTATTGCAACCGGCACGGTGACAGCCACGGTGGACATCCTTGTAAAATCGGAAATCGAGGGGGCGTATAATCTCCAGATTAACCCCCGAACCGGCAAGAAGTATGGAGTAGGTGACGCGGTTATGAAGGACGAAGTGACCGTTTTACTGGAAAATCCCGAACAGGAAAACAAAATCAGATTCGATTCACAGAAATTATCGCTGGAAAATGCTGAAGAAAATCTGAAACAACAGCAGATGTTGTATGAAAAAGGCGGAGTATCGTTGAGCGAATTGAAAAGCGCTCAACAGAAATTGATCGATGCACAATACAGCTTTCAAAGCACGCTGATGCAGCTTGAACAATTTAAAGTCAAGGTGCCCTTCGACGGCATAATCGCCAGCCTTCCCTATTATCCGCCCAAGTTTATGGCGCCAGCGAATTCCGACATGTTCCAGCTAATGGATTACCGCACGTTACACCTGGAGGTCAATCTTCCCGGTAAAATGATGGGAGTTGTGCGGGAGGGTATGATGGTGCGCGTGACAAGCTACCTGCTGCCGGACAAAGTATTGCCCGCGACAATCGCTCATGTTGCGCCTGTTCTGGAGCCGAATACCCGCACATTCGGCATTTTAATCGAAGTTGACAACAGCGGTTTAGTATTGAAACCTGGGATGTTTGTAAAGGCAGAAATCATCACCCAGAGCAGACCGAACGCTATAGTCATCCCGAAGGATATTATCATGGTGCGGCGTACCGAAAAAACTGTGTATGTAGTTACCGAAGGCGTTGCACAACAGAGAAGAATCACCACGGGGCTCGAAAATCAGGATGAAGCTGAAGTCATTGACGGATTAGAAGAGAATGAATTTCTTGTAATAGAGGGCTTTGAAACACTAAGGAACGGCGCCCAGGTAACTATTACACGCTGATAACCGCGCCCGTATTCCGGCCGTGTTCGCATTCACATTTAAAAATTACCGGTTGAACTATGAGAGCCATCGTTGAATTTTCCGTGAAATACCCGATCACTATCTTGATGATCGTTCTGGCAGTCATTCTGCTTGGTACAATATCTTTTCAGAAACTGGGCATGGACCTTTTCCCGGAGCTGGAAAATCCCCGCCTTTACGTTGAACTGCGTGCTGGGGAAAGACCGCCGGAGGAGATCGAACGCCAGTTCGTACAGTCTCTCGAATCGCAGGCAATCAGGCAGAAAAATGCCGTTCAGGTTTCTTCCATCTCACGAGTCGGCGCCGCCCAGATGACCGTCGAATATGGATGGGGCACCGATATGGATGAGGCGTACCTGAATCTGCAGAGGGCGCTTGCGGGATTGCAGCAAAATGCCGAAGTCGAAGAATTAAATATCACTCAGCACGATCCTAACGCTGAGCCGGTGGCGCTCCTGGGATTATCCCACCCGGACATTACCGACATAAATGAACTCAGGAAGATTGCCGAATCCTATATCCGCAATGAGCTTGTCCGCCTGGAAGGAATAGCAGACGTTCGGCTGATGGGGCAGGACGTAAAGGAAATCGTTATCAAGACCGATCAATACGTTCTTGATGCGTTTGGGCTTTCCGCATCAAGCCTCGCAAGCCGAATAAGGCAGTATAACCAGAATGTTGCGGGGGGTACGCTTACCGAAATGGGGACAAGGTACACCATTCGCGGAATAAGCGAATTCAGCTCAATTCACGATATAGAAAACGTCATTGTCTCATATACTCAGCCGGCAACAACAGTAAGCAACGGAACCGCCACACAGAGTGATCAGCGCGTGCCGATGTATTTAAAAGACGTAGCCGAAATCACCTATGAAAACAAGAAACCCTATAACATCGTCCATATCGATCAAAATCGGTGCATGGCGCTGGCGGTGTACAAGGAAAGAGAGTTCAACACAGTTAGGGCGGTTAATGAATTGCTGGAAGCGCTTGAGTCGATCCGGATGCGCCTTCCCGAATATAATCTTTCCGTTATCCAGAACAAAGGTGCGTTCATCTCCTCGGCGATCGAGGAGGTTCAGCAGACGCTTCTCTTCGGTATATTTCTTGCTGTTATCATATTGTACGTTTTTCTCCGGCGCATAGGAACGACTGCTGTTATAAGTATTTCAATCCCGGTCTCAATCATAGCAACCTTTAATTTGATGTATTTCAACGGGCTGACGCTGAATATCATGACGCTCGGCGGTCTTGCGCTCGGTGCAGGCATGCTTGTCGACAACTCCATCGTGGTCATGGAGAATATCTTCCGCAATCGTGAAGAAGGGCTCTCATTGCGCGCGGCAATCGTGAAAGGAACCTGCCAGGTCAGCGGAGCCATCACTGCATCGACCATTACCACCATAGTCGTGTTTCTTCCGATCGTCTATCTGCGCGGCTCCGAAGGTACGCTCTTTAAAGACCAGGCATGGACGGTCGCCTTCTCCCTCTTGTCCTCGCTGGGAGTGGCGCTGCTCGTGATACCGATGCTCAGCAACCGACTGCTCAAAGATACACGCACAGAGAGCCGCAGAGTCACCTCGATACGTTTCACCTGGTACTCCGG